>NZ_JBXASW010000001.1:86945-157959 GCF_058809745.1 Variovorax sp. MPBD4-3 | reverse complement strand
CCCCCCCCCCCCCGCGACCGGTGCAGCGACGGCCGGCGCCTGCACCGCCTGCGGCATGACCGGCGCGGCGGGCGCGGTGCCCGACAGCAGGGCGAGCTGCTGGCGCATCAATTCCATTTGCTGCGCAATCAGCTGGGAGATCGGGCTGGAGGCCGCGTTGCCTTGCATCGGTGCGTACGCCACCGGTGCGGGCGCCAGGGCTTGAACGGGCTGCGGCACCACGGGCGCTTCAGCCGCCAAAACCGGCGCCACGACCGGCGCCGCTTCGGGCGGCAGGCTCTCGCGCAGGAACGCGGAGAGCGCGTCGAAGCAGCGGTAGTTCTCCATCAGCTGCCTGAAGCTCAGGTTGACCTTGAAGTGCTTCTTGATCTGGGTGGCCGCCTGCGTCAGCGTGAGCGAATCCAGGCCGAGCTCGCCGAAGGGCGCATGGCCTTCCGCCTGCGCCATGTCGATGCCGGAGATGTCCTCGAACAAGGCGCGCAGGCGCGCATCGACGGAAGGGAAGGACGCGGAGGAAGGGAGAGGCGAGGTCGCTGCAGCTGTCACGATCGGCTCCAAAGGTGTGGGTGTGGCGGAAGGGGCGGGCGAGACTGAAAGAGGGGCGGCGGGGATCGCGGCGGTCGCGGCGGTCGCGGCGGTCGCGGCGGCCCCGGCGGTTTCGGGAGCGGCGGCGATGTCGACCCAGAAGCGCTTGCGTTCGAACGGGCTGGTCGGCAGGCGCACGCGCTGGGCGCCGGTGCGGCTGGACAGGCGCGACAGCTCGACTTCCGCGCCGCAGGTCCACAGCCGGCCGACGGCCAGGCACAGCGTGCGGTGTTCGTCGGCGGGCTCGCCGTGCAGCAGCGGCACGGCAGCGCTCGCGCCGTGCTGGCGGACCAGCGTGGAGAGGGTGTTGCGCGGACCGGCTTCGATGAAGAGCGGCTGCGCGGCGTGTTCCATCGCGGCGCGCACGGCCGGCGAGAAGCGAACGGTGCCGCGCAGGTGCCGTGCCCAGTAGGCGGGGCTGGTGGCTTCTTGCGCCTCCAGCAGCCGGCCGGTGAGGGTCGAGAAGATCGGCGTCTGCGGCGCATTCAGCGCCACCTGGCCCACCAGCGCCTCGAAGGGCGCGACGGCGCCGTCCATCATGGCGGAGTGGAAGGCGTGCGATGTCTGCAGCGCGCGGCATGCGATGCCTTCGGCTTCCAGCGTGGCCTGCAATGCGGCGATGGCCTCGAAGGAGCCGGCGGCGACGCAGGCCGTGGGGCCGTTCTCGGCGACGAGCGAGAGCGAGGCGCCCAGCCTTTGCTCCAGCTCGGCCGCGCCGATGCGCACCGACAGCATCGCGCCCGCCGGCAGCGCCTGCATGAGCGCGCCGCGCCGGGCGACGAGCCGGGCCGCATCTTCGAGCCGCATGACGCCCGCGAGCACCGCGGCGACGAACTCGCCCACGCTGTGGCCCATCAGCGCATGGGGCCGCACGCCGGTGGCCAGCAGCCGCCGCGCGAGGGCGTATTCGATGGTGAAGAGCGCGGGCTGGGTGACGGCGGTGGGCGACAGGGCCTTCGGGTCGTCCGAGAACATGCGCTCGCGCAGGTCGAAGCCGGTGGTGCCGGCCATGGCATCGATGCAATCGTCGAAGGCGGCGGCGAACACCGGGTCGGCCGCGTGCAGCACCCTGCCCATGCCGGCGTACTGCGCCCCCTGGCCCGGGAACATCAGCACCGGCTGCGGCGCGCGCGAGGCAAGCCGGCCGCTGGCGCGCCAGGGCGAATCGGCGGCACGCAGCGCCTCGATGGCCTGCACCGTGTCGGCCGCCACCACCACGCGGCGGAAGGCGTGGGCCTTGCGACCGACCGCCAGCGTGTGGGCCACGTCGGCCAGCGGCTGTTCCGCATGCGCCTGCAGGTGCGCCGCGAGCTGCTCGGCGGCAACGGCCAGCGCAGCCTCCGAGCGTGCCGACAGCGGCAGCACCTGTTCGCCGGTGGCGATGGGCGATGCCGGCCGCGGCGGCGCTTCCTCGACGATGACGTGCGCATTGGTGCCGCCCACGCCGAAGGAGCTCACGCCCGCGCGGCGCGGCAGGTCGCCGCGCGGCCACGGCTGCAGGCTGGCGTTCACGTGGAAGGGCGTGCGTGCGAAGTCGATCGCCGGGTTGGGCGTCTCGAAGTGCACCGTCGGCGGGATCTGCCCGTGGTGCAGCGCCAGCGCCGTCTTGATGAGCCCCGCCGCGCCGGCGGCCGTGACCATGTGGCCCACGTTGCTCTTGAGCGAGCCCAGCGTGCAGTAGCCGAGCGCGTCGGTGTACTCGGCGTAGGCCACGGCCAGCGCCTCGACCTCGATGGGGTCGCCCATCGGCGTGGCGGTGCCGTGCGCCTCCACGTAGGAAATGCTGCGCGCATCGACCTCGGCCGCCGCCAGCGCGGCGCGGATCACCGCCGCCTGGCCGTCCACGCTGGGCGCGGTGAAGCTGGCCTTGGCGCCGCCGTCGTTGTTCACGCTGGCGCTGCGTAGCACGGCGTAGATGGTGTCGCCGTCGGCCTGCGCGTCGGCCAGCCGCTTGAGCAGCACCACGGCCGCGCCGTCGCTGAAGACGGTGCCCTGGGCCTTCGCGTCGAAGCTGCGCGTGTGGCCGTCGGGCGAGAGCATCGAGCCCTCGTTGTAGAGGTAGCCGCTGCGCGGCGGGCAGGTGACCGATGCGCCGCCCGCCAGCGCCATGTAGCACTGGCCGGTGCGCAGCGCGTGGAAGGCGTGGGCCACGGCCACCAGCGAGGTCGAGCAGGCGGTGTGCACGCTGACGGCCGGGCCGGTGAGGTTGAGCCGGTTCGCCACCCGCGTGGTGATGTAGTCCTTCTCGTTGGCCAGCATCACCTGGAATTCGCCGACCGGTTCCACCAGGTCGGGCCGAGTGCTCACGTGGCGCTGGAAGTAGGTGGCGTTGTACATGCCGGCATACACGCCGACCGGGCCGGGCGCGGCGTCGGGCACGTAGCCGGCGCGCTCCAGGCATTCCCAGCAGATCTCGAGGAACACCCGCTGCTGCGGGTCCATGAGCTGCGCTTCCTTGGGGCCGATGCCGAAGAAGGCGGCGTCGAAGTTCTCGATGCCGTCGATCACGCCGCGTGCGCGAACGTAGGACGGGTCGCCGCGCAGCGCCTGGCTCACGCTGGCGTCGAGCGTGGCGTCGTCGAAGAAGGTGATGGTGTCGCGGCCGGCAACGAGGTTGTCCCAGAACTGCTCCACGTCGGCGGCACCGGGGAAGCGGCCCGCGGTGGCGATGAGCGCGACCGCGTCGGAAGCCGGCGCGGCGGCGCGCGGGGCGGACGGCTGCGATGCCGCCTGCACGGGTGCCTCCGCCGGGGGACGCAGCCGTGCGGCCATTGCCTTCGGCGTCGGGTCGCGGAAGAACAGGTTGGTCGACAGCGGCAGCGCGGTATCGCGCTTCAGCTCGCCCAGCACCTGCAGCACCAGCAGCGAATCGCCGCCGAGGTCGAAGAAGTTGTCGTTGCGCCCGACCTTGTCGATGCGCAGCGCGCGCGCGAAGGCTTCGCACACCTGCTGCTCGATGGCGTCGTGCGGCTCCTCGTAGGGCTGCGAAAGCTCGGGGCGGCCGGCGGCGGGCTCGGGCAGCGCGCGGCGGTCGAGCTTGCCGTTGGGCGTGACGGGCAATTGATCGAGCCAGACCTGCGCCGAAGGCACCAGCGCCGCCGGCAGGCGGGCCGCGAGGTGCGTGCGCAGCGCCTGCCACGACAGCTTCGGGCCCCGGGCCACGAGGTACGCCACCAGGCGCAGTTGGCCATCGGCATCGGGCCGGGCGACCACGGCGCAAGACTGCACCCCGGGGTGGGCGAGTACGGCGGCTTCGATCTCGCCGGTCTCGATGCGGTGGCCGTGGATCTTGACCTGGCCGTCGCGGCGGCCGATGAACTCGATGGTGCCGTCGGGCAGCCAGCGCGCGAGGTCGCCGGTGCGGTAGAGCCGGTCGGCCGGACCGCCGAAGGGATCGGCCACGAAGCGGTCGGCGCTGAGTTCGGGCTGGCGCAAGTAGCCGCGCGCCAGCCCGTGGCCGCCGATGCACAGCTCCCCGACCAGGCCGGAGGGCAACAGCGCCATCGAGGGGCTCAGCACGCGCAGCACGGTGTCCTTGATCGGGCGCCCGAGCGGCACGGAGCGGGTGTCGGCGGGCAGCGTCGGCGCGATGCGGTGGGTGGTCGCGAAGGTGGTGCACTCGGTCGGGCCGTAGCCGTTGCTCAGGGCCAGGCCGGGCAGGGCGGCGAGCGCGCGCCGCACATGGGGCACCGAGAGCGCCTCGCCGCCGGTGAACAGGTGGCGCAGGCCCGCGAGATGGGCCGGGTCGTCGTCGATCACCGCGTTGAACAGTGCGGCTGTGAGCCAGGCTGTATGCACGTCGTGGCGCGCGATGGTGCGGGCCAGGCCGGCGCCGGTGGGCACGCGCTCGTCGTGCACCACGCAGCAGCCGCCGTTGAGCAGCGGACCCCAGATTTCGAGCGTGGCCGCATCGAAGCCCAGCGGCGCGGCATGCAGCATGGCGCGGCCGGGCACGAGCTCGACATAGTCCACGCCGACCACCAGCCGCAGGATCGAGCGGTGGCAGATCTCGATGCCCTTGGGCGTGCCGGTCGAGCCCGAGGTGTACATGACGTAGGCAACCGACTCGCCGTCGATGGCCGGCTCATTCCATGAACTGCGATCTTCATTGTCCAAGGCATCGTCGAGCAGCAGAACGCGTTGTTCGGCCGGCACGAGGTGGCGAAAGGCTTGCGCCGTGATCACGTGGCGGGCCTGCGCCTCCGCGAACATGTAGGCGATCCGCTCGGGCGGAAAGTCGGTCGGCACGGGAACGTAGGCGCCGCCCGCCTTCAGGATGCCGATCAGCGCCACGACGGCGCCCAGCGAGCGGTCGAGCAGCAGGCCGACGCCGTCGCCGCTTCGCACGCCCAGCTGCTGCAGGCGGCGCGCGAGCTGGTCGGAGCGGCGGTCGAGTTCGGCGTAGCTCATCTGCACGTCGCCTTCGGCGAGGGCGATGGCCACGGGGGCGGCGGCGGCCTGGCGGCGGAACATGCCTGTGACGGTGAGCGTGCGGTCGAGCGCCGACGGGGGCGTGTTCCAGCGGACGAGCTGGTCGTGGCTGTCGGCGACGGGCAGGGTGCGGATGTCGTCCAGCGCGGCATCGGGGCGGGCCAGCAGGTCGGCGGCGGTGTCGGCGAGAGCGGCCAGCAGGCGCTCGGCGCAGGCCATGTCCATCAAGGCTGCCGCCACATCCATATGCAGGGAGCCGGAGGCTTCGTCCAGCCAGAGGCGCAGGCGGGCGTCGGGTTCGGCCGTGTCGGCGGCATCGCGCAGCCACAGCGAGACGGGCGGCTGCGCGCCGGTGGCCGCAGGGCTCGCCGCGCGACGGGCGGCATCGAGTTCCGCGATCCAGGTGCCCGCGGGGCAGATGGCGTCGAAGGCCACGGTCGTGGACGTGTGCAACGCCTTGGCGCCTGCCAGTTCATGCAGCACCGGCCAGAGCACGCCGAGCCACCGCGACTGCAGCAGCAGCCACGCGCCGGCAAACAGGGTGTCGGGCAACTGGCCACCGGTTGCGGACGCTTGTGCCCGGCGTTGCAGGAAGTCGGGTGCGAGGGGCAGGGAGACGGCGTGCCGCCCGCCCGGCGTTTCCGGGTTCGCCCGCGGCACGAACAGATCTTCCAGAAGCGTGTCTGGAGCGCTGTGCCGTGACGTCGAAACAGATTGAATTTCCATGTAATTACCCGAAAAGAAATACGATGGAACCAATTGAATAGGCCGAATGGCCAGTGACTCAATTGAGGCTTTGAATTTGCACCCTGTGTTTTTTCGTGTCTCGATCCTAGGGTGTTTCCCCAAGCCGATGTGGGTACTTTCGATCTACGTTACATATTGACATAGTTATTTCTGAAACGTACTACCGCAACTGTCCAGTCTTGGGTAACTGATGCGCCGTTTAGGGCAAAAGCAGGTGATGGGGCGCCCCTCCGGGCGCCGGCAGGCGCGCTCCGAAGCGGGGTACTCATGGGGATGCCGAGAGGGAGAGGGCGCCGGATCGGCCGCAGCAGCGGGGGTGTCAGGGAGACCAGCGCAAGGCACCGCCCACAGAGGGAGAGATGCGGAAAACGCACCGCACGCACGCTCGCAAAATGAAACCCGGCCCTAAAAACAGGCTGTTATTAATTGGTGGAGCGTGTAACCGAATAAAAAACCGCTGTACAACACAGAAAAACGAACAAAACTCAATGGGGCATACGCACATGCGCGGAAGCAATATTTGAAAGCCTCCAATGCTCAACGACATCTTATTACCCGATGTAGTTCTCCAGCGCCGCGGTCTCTATTACGAGTCGGTTATTCCGAACAATTCGCCTGGATTGACTGCCAATGCCATTTATTTCGGCAATGAGGCCTGGGCCAGGGAATATCTGGACTTCTGCCATCGCGATGCGCATTTCAGGAGCCGGTGGCTCGCAGCGGGCGGCGACTGGACGGACAAGGTGGTCATCGACCTCGGTTGCGGCCCCGGCAATGTCTTTGCCACGCTCGGCGGCAAGCCCAGGATGCTGGTCGGCGTGGACGTGGCCGGCGGCTCGCTGGAAATGGCTTCGCGCCTTGGTTACACGGCGGTGCTGGCCGATGCGGCGCATACGCCGTTCCGTTCGCGCGTGGCGGACATCGTGGCCATCAATGCTTCGCTGCACCATTGCGACGACATGACGGCGGTATTGAGCGAAGGCGCGCGGCTGGTGAAACCCAATGGCCTGCTCATTACCGACCACGACCCGCAATTGACCGCATGGGATTACAAGGGCCTGGCGAAATGGATGTGGGACGCGCGCCTGTGGATCTACCGCGTGACGCGGCACGGGTTTCACAAGACCGGCAGCCAGCAGTCCTGCGGGCTGCGGACCGAACTGCACCACCGCCCCGGGGACGGCGTGACGCACGAACTGTTCAGGCGAACGCTGGAGCCGCTGGGGTTCGAGGTCCGCATCCATCCCCACAACCACCAGATCGGCGCCCAGGCCCTGGAAGGCGAGGTCGGCCCGGCGCAATGGAAATACCGCATGGGCAACCGGCTGTCGGGCCGCGACCCGCGCGCGCCCGACAGCGCGCTGTCCCTGATGTGCATCGCCAGGCGCAGCATGAACTGACAGTGCGCAGCCGCCACCGTCCGGCCCCGGGCGCGACGGGCCTTCAGCCACTGCTGGTAGGCTCGAACGTCTTCAGGAAAAAAGGAACGGCTAGTGGTTGTGACAGGCAGGAACTGGTGCGCGGTCATCGCGCTGATCGCGGCGTTGACGCTGGCGGCATGCTCCACGACGAAAGCCCCGGTGGCGGGCCTCGGCGAATATGTGGTCCAGCCCGGCGACACGCTCTACCGCATCGCCTCCAGGATCGGCCGCTCGCCCGGCGACATCGCCCGCTGGAGCAATCTCCAGGACCCCGACCGCCTCGAAGCAGGGCAGGTGCTGCGCGTGGCACCGCCGGGCGGTGCCTCGGCGCCGTCGCCGGATGCATCCGCGCCGCCGCCACCGCCGAGGGCCGGCGGTGCCGACCGCCAGAGGCCGCCGCCGCGTCCCGCCGCGCGCGAGCCCGACCCCGTCGTTCCGCCAGCCGCCCGGCGCAGCGACTGGGGCTGGCCCGCGCAGGGCCAGGTCGTGGCGGGCTTCAACGGCTCCAGCAACAAGGGCATCGACATCGGCGGCAACACAGGCGACCCGGTGGTGTCCATCGGCAACGGCTCGGTGGCCGTCACCGAGACACTGCGCGGCTACGGCAGCGTGCTCATGGTCGACCACGGCGGCTCCTACATGTCGGTCTACACCAATGTGCGTTCGGTGCTGGTGAAGCAGGGCCAGCGCGTGCAGCGGGGCCAGAAGATCGCCGAGATCGGCACCGCCGATGCCGGCCACCCCAAGCTGCACTTCGAGATCCGCTACCGCGGCAAGGCCGTCGACCCCCGGCAGTACCTGCCGGCGCGGTAGGCGGCCAGGGCATTTCGACCGAAAGTTATCCCACGGATTGGGGATGTTCCCGGTTCCCCGGAGGGCGCAGACTCGCGCCCTCATTCGTTTAGGGGGTACTACATGGAACTCACGTACTGGTTGCTCGTCGGCACGTTGCTGGCGCTGCTTCCCGCTGAATGGTTTTTGCTGGTTCCGTTCAGCCTCGGCTGGCAGCCCTTGCGCGAGCAGATCGCAGAGCAGGTCGCGCGTTCCGTGGCGCTGGCCGATGAATGCGCGGGGCCGTTCGACAGGCCCACCATCTCCTTCTGAAAGCGCGCGCCTTCGCCAGGAGGCCCCATCCCCCGTGTCGCCGTGTATCGCGGGCATCTAAGATGCTCGCTGTTTTTGAGACGACCGGAAGACGCGAGAGGCAAAGGGAGGGCCACGCATGATTTCTTTGCTCCATACCGCGGACTGGCAGATCGGCCGCGTGTTCTCGCAGTTCGAGCCCGACGACGCCGCGGCGCTGTTCGAGGCCCGCTTCAAGGTGGTCGAGCGGCTGGCCGCCATTGCCAGCGAACGTGCCGTCGATGCGGTGCTGGTGGCGGGCGACGTGTTCGACCTGCAGACGGTTTCCGACAAGACCATCCGCCGCATGTTCAACGCGATGCAGGGCTTTGCGGGGCCGTGGCTGCTGATTCCCGGGAACCACGACTCCGCCCTGGGTGAATCGGTCTGGAGCCGTGCCGCCCGGCTCGGCGCGGTGCCATCAAACGTGGTCTGCTGCCTGGAGCCGGTGCCGCGCACCGTGGCCGGCAAGTTCACGCTGCTGCCCGCACCGCTCACGCAGCGCCATACCTATGGCGACCTGACCGACTGGTTCGGATCGGCCTCGGTCGAAGAAGAAGGCCTGCCGCGCATCGGGCTGGCGCACGGCTGCGTGCAGGGCATTCTTTCGGAAGACATCGACTCGGCCAACCCCATCGCGGCGGACCGCGCGGCGCAGGCCCGGCTCGACTACCTCGCGCTGGGCGACTGGCACGGCACGCGCCAGACCGACGAACGGACCTGGTACGCGGGCACGCCCGAGACCGACCGCTTTCGCGCCAACGACTCCGGGCAGGCGCTGCTGGTGACCCTCGCCGGCGCCGGCGCGTTGCCCCAGGTCGAGCCGGTGCGCACCGGCCAATATGCATGGCAGCAATGGGAGCCGCGCCTGTCCGTGGCTTCCGACATCGACGAGCTGGTGGAAAAGCTGAACCTCGTGGGCGCCAACGACGTGCTTCAACTGCGCGCGCAAGGCAGCTGCGACCTCGGCGGCCACAACAGGCTCGGCGCCGCGCTCGACGCGGCGCGCGCACGGGCCCGCGCGCTGGTGTGGGACGGCGAGGCGCTGCGCCTCGAACCGACCGAGGAAGACATCCAGGCCCTGCATGCCGACGGTTTCGTCGGCGAGGCCCTGCAAGACCTGCGCTCGCAGCAGGACGGCGCCGATGCCGAACTGGCGCGCGACGCGCTGCTGACGCTGGCACGCATCCTCGACGCGCAGGCACCGCGCGCGGGAGCCGCCGCATGAGCATGAAGCTGCAACGCCTTCGCATCGAGAACTTCAAGCTGTTTCGGGCGCCGCTGGAAATCGATGGCCTCACCGACGGGCTGAACCTGTTCGCGGCGCCCAACGAGTCGGGCAAGTCCACTGTGGCCGAAGCGATTCGCGCCGCGTTCTTCGAGCGGCACCGCTCCAGCGCGGTGGAGCATCTGCGGCCATGGGGCGAAAGCTCGGCGACGCCCACGGTCGAACTCGACTTCGAGCTCGACGGCAAGCCCTGCCGGCTGACCAAGGCCTTTCTCGGCAAGAAGCGCTGCGAACTCAGCATCGACGGCAAGGCGATGGACGGCGCGGTGGCCGAAGACCATCTGGCGGCGCTGCTGGGGTTCAAGTTTCCGGGCAAGGGCGCGAGCACGCCGGAGCACATGGGCATTCCGGGGCTGCTGTGGATCCGGCAGGGCACGTCGCACGACATCTCGAGCGCGGTGGGCTTCGCGAGCGACCATCTGCGCAATGCGCTGGGCGAATCGCTGGGCGAGCTGGCGTCGAGCAATGGCGATGCGGTGCTGAAGGCGGTGGAAAGCGAGCGCAACGAGCTGCTCACGCCCGCCGCGGGCACGCCGCGTGGCGCGTATGCGGATGCGATCAGGCTCAGGGATGAGCTCGACGGCGAACTGAAGCGGCTGCGTGTCGACATCGAGGCCTACCAATCGGGCGTCGACCGCCTTTCAAGCCTGCGCCGCGACCATCAGCGCGACGAGGCAGCGCGCCCCTGGGCCGCATTGCGCGAGCAACTCGCCGGTGCGCAGCAGCGCCTGGACGAGGCCAAGGGGCTGGCGGACCGCAAGGCCGCGCAGGACGCCGCGCTGCGCCAGGCCACGGTGCAGGTCAACGCCTTGCGCACCCAGCTGCAGGCAATGGAGCGGGAAGAATCGACCGTCGTCCAGCGCGAAAAGAATCTGCAGACGGTGAGGGAAGGCCTCGCCAAGGCCCTGGAGGAACTGCAGGCCTGGGAGCCGCGCCACGCGGCGGCGGCGCAGGCCGACTCGGCTGCACGAGAAGCCCTGCGGCTTGCGCGCCAGGCGGCGGCACGCACCGCACAGGAAAGAGCCGTCGACGGCCTGGCAGAACAACTTGCGGCCCTTACGCAAAGCCACGAGAAGGCGAAGGGTGAGCAGGACAAGGTCACGCGGCTGCAAGCCGAAGCGCAGTCGCTCGCTGTGCCGGATGGCGAACTCAAGCGCCTGCAGCGCTGCGCGGACACGCTGCGCACAGCGCAGGCCAAGCTGGATGCGGTGGCTACGGCACTGGAATTCGACCTGCTGCCCGGCGCCGATGTGCGCGTGGCGGGCGCGGCGGTGTCGGGGTCGACGCGCCAGACCGTGATCGCGCGCACCGGCATCGACATCGCGGGTGTCGGCCGCATCACGGTGCTGCCGGGCGGCGCCGACCTGGAAGGACTGGCCATCGAGCGCGATCGCGCGCGTGACGAACTGGCCGAGCGGCTGCAGGCCTTGCGCGCCGAAAGCGTCGCGGCCGTCGAAGAGCGTGAACGGCTGCAGGCATCGCGCAAGAGCGAAGCCGCGGCGGCGGTGGCTGTGTTGGCTGCGTTGGCGCCCAAGGGCCTGAGCGCATTGGCCGCCGACATCGCATTGCGCGAAGCACGGCTCGTGGAAGCCCGGGAGGTGCTGCAGGCGATGCCGGCATCGACCGATGCGCCGGCAACCCCTATCGCACAGGCAGAGTCGGAGGAGGGCGCCGCCCGCGCCGCGCTGTCGGATGCCTCCGCCGCGCTGAACGACGCCAAGGTCGCGGCCGGCAACGCGCGTGAGCAAGTCAAGGCCGCCGAGGCCGAGCTTGCCGCCGCGAAGGCCACCTTGAGCGATCCGCAGCGCGCCGGCCGCAAGGCCGATGCCGGCGCGGCGCTGACCGACGCGCTGGCGCAGCATTTGGCCATCCAGGACAAGGTCGGCGAACTTGCGCAGCAACTGCAGACCGTCAACCTGCCCGTGCTTTCGCAGGACGTCGAGCGGCTGGAGCGCAGCGTGAAGCAGGCCGAGGCTGCGCACAGCCAGCGCGCGAACGACATCACCCGCCTCGAGGTGGAGCTTCAGGTGAAGGGCGCGGCGGGCCTGGAAGAAGCCGCGTCCGAGAAGCAGCGCGAACTCGAACACGCCACGCGCCGGTGCGCGGAATTCGAGCGCCGCTCGAAGGCGCTCGACCATCTGCTCAGGCTGCTGCGCGAAAAGCGATCGGCCCTGGCGCGCCGTCTTCGGGCGCCGCTGCAGAAGCACCTTGATCACTACCTGCAGATCCTGTTTCCGGGGGCGCAGGTGGAAGTCGGCGAAGACCTTTCGCCGGGCCGCATCACCCGCCAGGGCCTGCGCGGCGCACAGAGCGGCGAGTTCGAAGAGCTGAGCGTCGGCGCGCGCGAGCAGATGGGTGTGGTCGCCCGGCTGGCCTATGCCGACCTGCTGAAGGAAGCGCGCAAGCCGACCCTGCTGATCCTCGACGACGCGCTGGTCAACACCGACGAAGAGCGCCTGAAGCAGATGAAGCGCGTGCTGTACGACGCGGCGACGCGCCACCAGATACTGGTGTTCAGCTGCCACCCGGAGGCCTGGCGCGACCTTGGCGTGGTGGCGCGGAGCATTCCGTAGAGCGCCGCTTTTTCGCGCTCAGGCGATCAGCAGCCGCTCGCAGGCTTTGCGCAACGGCACCAGTGCGGGCAGCGTGCGCGCCTTGGCGTCGGTGACGATCGCGTCGATGTCTTCCGTGCTCGCATAGGTCACGCGGCTGGCCTGGCCGATCTTGGCGTGGTCGGCCAGCAGCACCAGTTGCTGGGCCTGTTCGGCCATGGCGCGGGCCACCGCCGCCTCGTGGTGCTCGAAGCTCATGGCTCCGTGCCTGGCGTGCAGGGCCACGGGCGACAGCATCGCCACGTCGGCGCGGTAGCGGCGGATGGCCTCCACCGTGATGTCGCCGCAGGTGGCCTGCGTCTTCACGTCGATCTCTCCGCCCAGCAGGATGGTCTTGTTGCCGGTCAGCCGGCCCTCGCTGGAGCCTTCGAGCTTGAGCGCGATGCTCAGCGAATTGGTGATGACCGTCATGCCGCTCAGCGCGGCAATTTCTTCCGCCAGTATCGACATGGTGCTGCCCGCGTCGAGGAACACCGTCTGCCCCGGCGCCAGCAGCGTGACCGCAGCCTTGGCGATGGCGCGCTTCTCGCGCTGCCGCGCCACCAGCCGCACGGCCAGGGGCGGCTCGGGCTCCACGCCGGTGGCTATGGCGCCACCGTGCACGCGCCGCAGTTCGCCCAGGCCCTCCAGCTCGAGCAGGTCACGGCGCACGGTCTCGCGAGACACCGCAAGATCCTGCACGATGCGGTCGACGCTGAGTCGGGAGAAAGTGGCCAGCAGGCTGCGGATGCGCAGGAATCGTTCTTCTTGAAGCATTGAAACGCCGTGGTGAAAAGAAGGAGCGGCGCCATTGTGCCTACCACCGGTGCACTGCCGATCGGAAGACAGGCGGCCCCGCGGGGCGAAGCCGCCGCCGGCATCAGAGGTCGGCCATGCCCATCGCAGGATCGCTCACCGAGTGCTTGCCGGTTTCCACGCGGCCCGCGAAGCGGCGGTAGTAGCTGGCATCGGCGTCGCACGTCACCGCGAAGTCATACCAGCAGCCGCTGCCCGACAGATCCCAGTGCTGCTCGGCGACGGTGCCGCCATTCACCGTGGCGGTCCACGGGCCGTCGTCGCGGTAGGCCTTGGCACGGATGGTGAACTTGCAGGCGTTCTTGCCGCCGTTGAGCATCTTCAGGTAGACGTTGCCGTTGGCGATGTCGTAGCACACGCGAACCTCGGGCACCGCCACGTCGCCCGCGCGCAGCGTGTTGAGGTTGCCCTTGAAGTGGCGGTGGTAGCCGTTGGGGCCGAGCACCCAGAGGTCGTAGAAGCCGCTGTTGTCGGCCACCGGGTTCCAGGTGTCGTCGAGGGTCTTGCCGGCTTCGACCATGTAGCGGCGCGGCAGCAACCCGAGGTTGAGCTTGTCGTACACATGGAACACGGCTGCCGCCTTGCCGGTGTTGGCGAACAGCAGCTGCAGCTTGCCGTTGACGACGTCGCTGCGCGCGCTGGTGTGAAGCTCGTAGGGCAGGGCGCGCGAGGGGCGCGTGCCCGTCGCCTGGCGGGGCAGTTGCGGATCGAGCGGCACGGCGATCTGCGGCAAGGCCTGCTGGTCGGCACGCAGCTGGTTGGCCTGGTCCTTGGTCTTGCGTCCGGCCAGCACCGGCAGCGCATCGTTGTTGGGCGAGACGAAGTTGAAGGCGCTGGTCAGATCGCCGGCGATCGCGCGGCGATACGGCGAAATGTTCATCTCCTTGACTCCGAAGCGAGCCTCGAGGAAGCGCAGCACCGAGGTGTGGTCGAACACCTGCGAATTGACCCAGCCGCCGCGGCTCCATGGCGAGATGACATACATCGGCACGCGCGGTCCCGGACCGTAGACGCGGCCGTCCGAAGGCACGGTGGTGCTGCCGACCAGCGGGTACGTATGGCGCTCGAAGGCCACGTCGGCATCGGACAGCGTGGTCTTGCCGGCGACGGCGCCCTTGGGGTTGGTGGGGTCGATCAGCGAAGGTGCCGACGGCGAGGGCGTGTGGTCGAAGTAGCCGTCGTTCTCGTCGAAGTTGACGATGAACACCGTCTTGCTCCAGACGTCGGGGTATGCGGTGAGCGCGTCCAGCACCTCCTGGATGTACCAGGCGCCCTGCACAGGGCTCGAAGGGCCGGGGTGTTCGGAGTACGTGGCAGGCGCGACGATCCACGACACCTGCCGCAGCTTGCCGTTGGCCACGTCCTGCTTGAAGGTGCCGAGGAAGCCGCCGTCCGGCATGGTGTTGGCTACACCCTTGTAGAGCGGGTTGCCCGCGTCGTCGCTGGCGGGGTCGTAGGCAGGCACGGTCTGGCCAGCGGGCGGACTGGCGTCGCCGTCATAGCGCATGTCGTTCTTGCCGGAGAGCTTGTTGGCCACGCGGTACTGCTGGAAGCCGTGCAGCGGGTTGTCGGTGTAGTTGTCGGGCAGGTTCTGGTAGACGATCCAGCTCACCTTGGCTTCTTCCAGGCGCTCCGGATAGGTCTTCCAGTTGCAGCCGAACTTGGTGGAATCGACATTGGGATTGCTCGTCGGGTCCCACGGCTCCCTGAGGTTCTCCCAGGTGTTGTCGATCGAGGCCGTGCCTGCAAGGCCGGTGCCGACCTGGCCGGAGGGGCCGTTGGTGCCGGTCCAATGGAAAAGACGGTTCGAGTTGGTGCCCGTGTGCATGCCGCAGTGATAGGCGTCGCAGATCGTGAAGGCGTTGGCCAGCGCGTACTGGAAAGGGAGCTCGGCTTCCATGAAGTAGCCCATCGACGCGGTGTTCTTGTAGCGCGGCCACTGGTACATGCGTCCGCCGTCCCAGGCGTTCTGCGCATCGCCCCAGCTGTGCGGCGTGCCGCTCACGCGCTGCGCGTTGCCCTTGCTCTGGTCGAGGTGGTAAGGCAGCACGGGCTTGCCGTTGGCATCGCTCTGTTGCCAGACGTTCATGCCCTTGGGCAGCGGAATGGTGAAGCGGTCGCCGAAACCGCGCACGCCCATCAGCGTGCCGAAGTAGTGGTCGAACGAGCGGTTCTCCTGCATCAGGATCACGACGTGCTCGACGTCCATGATCGTGCCGGTCTTGTTGTTGGCCGGAATGGCCAGCGCTCGGCGAATGCTGGGCGGAAAGGCGGTCAGCGCGACGGCTGCGAGGCCCGACGAGGCGGTGCCCTTGAGGAAATTGCGGCGTGAGTTCTTCATGGTGTTTTGTTCCGAGGCATCGTGGGGGTCAGGGCGCGCAGCGCATCTCGGGCTTGACGCTGGTGTCAGGCTGCGCAGCCGGCGGCGTGGGCGTCACGGCGATGGGCACGCCGCCGCCGCCTCCGTTGTTGCCGCCACCGCAGGCGGAAATCACGCAGGCCAGGGCCAGCGCCGGGATCAGCCGTGGAGCCAGTGAAAGAAGTTGCATGGGAATGCTCTCTTGTGTCGTGTGTGGAGTGATTGAGGCGGGATGGGTCAGGGCGCCAGCGTCGACAGGGGACGGGCGGCCTGGTAGATGCTCTTGATCTCGTCCGCGGTGAGCGCGCGGTTCCAGATCGCGAAGTCGTTGAAGTCCATGGCGCCGCGCGGTGCGCTGGTGCCTGCGCGCTTGTAATAGAGGCCGGTGCCGTCTTCGTTCAGGCCAATGCCGTTCTTGAGGCCGCCGAGCTTGGCGACCAGCGCGGCCGAAAGCGCCACGCCGCCGGTCTGCACGCCCTTCGCGGGATCGATGGCGTAGCCCTTCATTGCGAGTCCCGACTTGTCGATGACCATCGCCACGTAGGCCCATTGGCCGGCGCTCAGGAAATGGGCGCCGCTGATTTCTCCGCGCGAGCCGCCCAGGCCTGTGTTGAACCGCAGCTCGCAGTTGCCGAACATGCCGATGGCGATGCCCTCGTTGCTGCCGCTGTCGTAGTTCTTGTTGGCGATGACCGATGCGCCGTAGCCCACCCCCTGGCTGCAGGTGGCGTCGGTGCGCATCCAGAAGCCGATGGTGAAAGCGGTGACCGCGGGATCCGTCGTCACGTCGTTGGTCTGCATCAGTCGATAGCCCGACATGCCGGCCGCATTCACGATGCGGTTGTCCACGCGCAGTGCCTTGGCCTTGAAGCTGGGCTTGAAGCCGTCGTCGTCCACCAGCGACCCCGCGGCGGCGTCCACGGCCCAGGGCGCGAGCGTCGATGCGCCGGTCTTGACGTCCAGGGCGGGCAGCGCGTCGAGCGGGTAGTAATTGACCAGGCCGTTGAGCAGCGACGGCGGCAGCGGCACAGGCTTGACGGCGGTGATGGCGAGCGAGGTGTCGCCCGCGACCACCGTGTAGAGATAGCTGAAGTTGCTGTCCTTCACGCCTTGGAGGGTGTCGGTGAACGTCGTGCTGGCCGCCGGCAGGGTGGCGACCGGCTTGCCGTCGCGCAGGATCTGCACCGGCACATTGGTGGTGCCGGCGAGCTTCCAGGAGAGCTCGACGCTGTCCCTGTCGGCACCGATGCCGGCGGAAAGCTCGCGGATGCTCGTGGCGCCTTGCAGCGCAATGCCGCTCCACGCGTAGTTCGCCGGTGCCGGCGTCACGCCCAGGTGGCGCAGCACGGTCGGTGCGATGTCGGTGGCGGCGGCCAGGCGCAGCAATGTGCCGTCGGTGGGCGCGGCCGTGTCGACCGCGGGCAACGCCGGGAGGGTCTTGTTGCTGGCAATGAACACGGTCTTGTCGGCAATGCCCTGCAGACCGGCGCTGGTGCCGAACGCATCGAGCCCGTGGCCCGTGGTGAGGATCACCAGCCAGTCTTCCTTGGAGTCGTTCGCGGTGCGTTGAGAGATGCGCGCGAGCAGCTTGCCGACGGCGGCGGAGGTGTCGGAGATGGCGCGTTGATAGTCCGCGCCCTTCAGGCCGCTGTTTGCAACCACGGCGGCTGGCGCGCCGTATTGCGCCACCAGCAGGTCGTAGCCGGCGTCGATGAGTTGAGAGGTGCGCTCCGTCACGCAGGCATCGGCGCCCGCGCAGTCGACGGCGGCGTCGATTGCGCCGGGCTCGTTGCCCAGCAGAGCAGGGTAGAGCGCATTCGCGGTGACCGCGCCGGTCTTGTAGCCAGCCGAGGCGTTCTGCTTGGCGACGGCGAAGATCGAAGGCGCGAGCTTGGCGTCGATGCGCTGGGCGGCGCCGTTGCCGCGCACGCCGTGGCGATTGGCCCAGGTGCCCGTCAGCAGCGTGGCCCACCCCTGGCTGTCAAAGGTGGGTTGCTCGCTGAGCGTGCCCACCATGCCGCCGGTCCATGCGGGAGGGATGCGAAGCGACTGCAGCGCGGGCACCTTGCCCTGTGCGACTGCATCGCGCAGCGCCGCATGCGTGAGGCCGTCGATCTCCACCACCAGCGCCTTCGGGCCGCTCTTGCCCTGGTTGGCCGAGGGAGCCGGCGTGCTGCCGGAGACCGGCGGAATGAATGCGCTCCCACTGCTCGCGCCGCCCCCGCCGCAGCCGGAGAGCAAAAAGACGGTGGCGGCCCCCAAAGCCGCAAGCCCGCCGCTTGCGGTCGTTCCTCTGATCATGTCGTTCCCTCAAAAAGTTGAAATTCGTCCGCGACCTGAAGTGCGTTTGCTCGTGCTTGGGCGTGAAACTGTTGTTTGCATAAATTGCCACAAACACAAGGAATGCCACCGATATTGCGATTGCTAGGTGACATCTCGTTGACAATGTTTGCGGGGCTAGTCGCCTGGCGTGCGCCATAGATGGCGGTGCCGCCGCGCGCTTTTTTTGCGCGCCGTCCTACGCATGGCAGAGGCGGCAGAAATTCAGATGGCACTCATGCAAGGCTTTCTGAATCGCGCGCTACAACTTCTTCAGCAACTGGCATATGCCCGTGTGTTGTGCGAGTTCCATCGCATTCAGGACCTGCGTTGTCAGGCGTCCGATATCTGCAGCCACGGGTTGGTGACGGCGCAGGAACGACTGGCGGCCTGCGAACAGCGCCTGGACGAGTTCCAGCAGACGCTCGACAACAAGGACAAGGTGGCCGCCATACGCCTGGCGCGCGCGCTGTACCTGCGCATGCTGCTTGGCAGCGCCAACAAGCGCCTGCAACCGTGGAGCGACGGGGAAGACATCACAAACATGCCGCTGTCGCACATGTTCGAATGGATCTCGCACGACTTCGAACGGCTTGAACTGGCCGCGCTGGAAGATGCAATGACGCCGGCAGAGATCGTGATGTATGCGCGCTCGATCGAAGGCGTGCACGGGTAAATGGAGCGTACGCTCGGCAAGCGTAGAAAAAAGGTTTCACCCTTCACTGGATTTTCGGTAGAGTCTTTCGATGCCCACCGTACTTTCTTTCCCCGCACAAGCGCGCGCGGAAGAACTCGCCTCGAGTCTGGAAGGCTGCAAGGTCCTCGAGGTTTCGTTCGCCAACGGCCCACCGATGCCGGCGATCAAGGGCGGATGCTTTCAGTTCGCCACCGTGTTCAAGGCGTTCGGCGGTCAATGGAACCATGCGCGGAAAGTGCATGTTTTCTACGACTGGAGCGCGGTTGCCGCGTCGCTGGAGGCGGCGCTGCGCAGGCAGGTGGATGGCGCAGAGGGCTCAGAGCAGGACAAGCAATGGGATCAGGATTCGGGACTTCGGGTCAGGGCAGGCTGAACCTGCCAGAAGCGGGAAACCGCTCGTCCACTTTATTTAACATAATGCACATTGTGTGAATTGAAGATACCCGACGTTCCAGCACAACAACCCACATGAACATGGGACTTTCGTCTCATGCGATCCCCACGCATCCCACCTAGCATCGACCATCCCCCAGACCCTTGGAACTTTTTGATGCTCGACATTCCACAGACCGCGTTCGATGAAGTGGGCAAGAACCTGTCCCAGTACTACGAAAAAGAAATGGCGGCTGGCGCCCGTGTCCTGTTAGACCGCATGCGCACCAAGGACTGGGGCGTGGTGAGCGCGGCCTTCGCCCAGAAATCCGACATGGTCGAGCGCACCTGGGATTCGTTCCGCGCCAAGTCCAACGAGAGCTTCAGCGTCCCGTACAAGAAAAAGCTGACCGTGCTGCTCAGCGAGTACTGCGGCAACACCGCCGACGTGCAGCGGCTGGTGGTCAAGGGCGTGGCGGCCCTGGCCCGGGCCGGATTGGGCAAGATTCCGATTCCTGGCGCTTCGGTCCTCAAGACGCTGGTGACCAAGAGCGTCGGCGCTGGCGTCTCCGCGGTCAGCGGCGTCGAAGGCGGGATCGACGGCTATCTGCACGGCAAGAGCATCAGCGAAGCCGACACCGTGCTCACCAACCGCGGCAACCAGGAAACCGCCGCGCTCTTCCGCGACGACCGCGAGGCCATGGAGGCCGCCGAAGCTGCGATGAAGCAGTACAAGCACATCGCCAACCTGATCAACTCCATGCCGGACCAGATCACCGACCTCAACGACGCGGTGCTGTACCCAGGCGTTGCGGCTAAAGTGCGCATCTCCGCTTCGGACTTGCGCCAGCAGCTGATCAAGATCACGACCTTCGTGGAAGGCATGCAGATGCGCGCCGAGCGCGTCGCGGAGCTGATGCACAAGGACTCCGACCAGATCGCGGCGCGCATGGTCGACGTCGCCAGAGACGTGGTGCTGAACGCCTACCACTCGGCCCGCGCCGATGGCAGGCAGGCCTTGTCGGGCACGGCCGCCAAGGGCAAGCCTTACGAGTACGTCGCCCGGCCGATGCTCAAGCCGTTGTCAGGGTCCGAAGGCGGCATGACCCAGCTCGCCAACCTGGTCGCCTATGCACTGGCCCTCGGACAACACGACGCACTGGAGATCTCGCAGCCGACGCTGGTGAGTTCGTCGAACCCCGCCGTGCCGGTCGGCCGCCCGCGAAGCAACGCGGTGGTTTCGATCGGCGGATATCGCCCGCCGGTGCCGCCAAGGCCGGTGCCGCCTCCCCTGCCCCCGCGGCCGATCAGATAAGCCCTCAGCCGCTCACCACTTGCCGTCCTTCGGCACGGCCTTGGGTGCATTGGCTCGGGCGCTGGCTGCCGCGGTGATCATCGAAGCGGCCTCCGAGCGGCTCGCCTTGTTCGCGAAGTCGACCGCCGTCATGCCCAGCTGGTTCTTCATGGTGATGTCCGCGCCCTCGTCCAGCAGCAGCTTCACGGCGTCGTTGGAGCCGTACATGGCCGCCATCATCAGCGGCGTGGTGCCATTGGGCGACTGTGCGTCGATGAACGCGTAGTTCTCGAGCAGCAGCTTCATGATGGCGATCTGGCCGCTGCTGGCCGCGTAGTGCAGCGGCGTCCAGCCGGTCTTGTTGACGGCTGCGTCGCGCTTGAGCAGTTGCGCCACCACGTCCTGCTGGCCCTTGATCGCGGCCAGCATCAGCGGGGTTTCGTCCTTGGGGCTGGCGATGTCGACGTTGGTCTGCGGCGCGTCGATCAGCACCTTGATGACCTTCGGCGAAGGCTCGCGCAGAGCGATCAGCAGGCCCGTCTGTCCATGCTCGTCCAGCGTGTTCGGGTCGAAACCGCGCTGAAGCAGATTGCGCACGCCGCTGGCGTTGTCGCCGCGCACGGCCCGGAAGAAGTCTTCGAAAGAACCTGCATGTGCCGCAAAAGATGCAGCAATGACAATGAGATAAATCGATTTCTTGAAGTAGTTTTTCATGATTTGACTTCCCTGAACAATGTTTCGAAGTTGTCGCTCGTGGCCTTGGCGACGGCTTCCACCGGCAGCTTGCGCAGCTCGGCGATCTGCTGCGCCACGTAGGGCACGTACGACGGGTTGTTGGTCTTGCCCCGGTACGGCACCGGCGCCAGGTAGGGGCTGTCGGTCTCTATCAGCATGCGGTCGAGCGGCACGAAGGCTGCCACGTCGCGCAGGTCCTGCGCCTTCTTGAAGGTCAGGATGCCGGAAAACGAGATGTAGAAACCCAGGTCGAGCGCGGCGCGCGCCACTTCGGCGGTCTCGGTGAAGCAATGGAAAACGCCGCCGGCCGCCTTGCCGGCGCCATCCTCGCCCTCCTCCTTGAGGATCGCCAGCGTGTCGGCCGAGGCTTCGCGCGTGTGGATCACCAGCGGCTTGCGCGTTTGCTGCGCGGCACGGATGTGCACACGGAAGCGGTCGCGCTGCCATTCCATGTCGGAAATGCTGCGGCCGCCCTTGCGCTCTTCCATCTGGTAGTAGTCGAGGCCGGTTTCACCGATGGCCACCACGCGCGGGCGGGCCGACAGGCGCACCAGGTCTTCGACCGTGGGCTCGGCGATGTCCTCGTTGTCGGGGTGCACGCCCACGCTGGCCCAGAAGTTGTCGTAGCTGGCCGCCAGGGCCTGGACGTCGTCGAATTCCTCGAGCTTGGTGCAGATGCACAGGGCCCGGTCGACCTGCGCGGCGGCCATGGCTGCGCGGATCTGCGGCATCTGGTCCGCGAATTCGGGAAAGGTGAGGTGGCAGTGGGAGTCTGTGAACATCGGAAATAGGAAGGTGCGCGGCACCGGCCCGGGTTGTGGGAGACGGTGCCGTGTACGGAGTTCCGCGTCACGAGGACGGCGGGGAACTCAAATGGTTTGTGTCGGACGGTCGGAGGCCATGGAGCCACCCAGCGCCGCTTCGATGCGTGCCTTGAGCTGGCGCGACTTCTCGTCGGAAGGAAAACGGATGCCCACGCCCGGAGCACGGTTGCCGGCGGCACGCGGCGGCGTGATCCAGGCCACCTTGCCCGCGACGGGGTAGCGCTGCGGGTCTTCGGGCAGCGTCAGCAGCACGTAGACGTCGTCGCCCAGCCGGTATTCGCGCGAGGTCGGAATGAAGATGCCGCCCTCCGCGAACAGCGGGATGTAGGCCGCATACAGCGCGCCCTTCTCCTTGATGGCGAGCTGGATGACGCTCGGCCGGGCCGGTGATGGGGCTGCTGCGGGCGCAGCGGAGGCGGCGGGTTGGTTCATGTTCGACGAGCGGCAGAGTTTAGGGTCGTTCGCGCTTCGCTCACAAGCGCTTCGAGCATGAGGCCCGCGTTGAACGGATGTTCCGCGGTCCTTGCGGCACTGGCCAGGGACTTCGACCAGCGCGCCAGCGCCAGCCGCGAAGGCGCCGCCGGCAGGTCGGCCGCGTCGAAAAACCGGGGTTCGGCACCGTTGCCGACCGCCATCAGGTCGTGGCAGAGCTTCTGCAGCGCGCCCACGGCCTGGGCCGGCGCGTGGTCGGCCAGCGCGCCCACGTCGCCGCGCGTCATGGCCTTGGGCAGCAGCGACCAGGCCTTGGGCGACTGGCCGGAGCGGGCCAGCTTCAAGGCATCGCTGGGCCGGCCGCCGGCCGCGCGCAGCAACGCCGCGGCATCGGCGGCGGGCACGCCCTGCGCCGCCAGCCACGCTTCGGCCTCCGCGGTTTCCGGCCACGGCAACGTGAAACCCAGGCAGCGGCTGCGGATGGTCGGCAGCAGCTGCCACGCTGCTTCGCTGGCGAGCACGAAGCGCACGTCGCCCACGGGCTCCTCGAGCGTCTTCAGCAGCGCGTTGGCGGTGATGTTGTTCATGCGCTCGGCCGGGTACACCAGCACCACCTTGCCGCGGCCCCGCGCGCTGGTGCGCTGGGCAAAACCGACCGCGTCGCGCATCGCCTCGACGCGAATCTCGCGGCTGGCCTTGCGCTTCTTGTCGTCGATGTCGGACTGGGCTTTTTCGTCGAGCGGCCAGCCGAGCTCCTGCATCGCGACTTCGGGCATCAGCACGCACAAGTCGGCATGGGTGCGCACCTCGATGGCATGGCAGCTCGCGCAGCGGCCGCAGGCGGTGCCTTCGTCCGTCGGCTGCTCGCACAGCCAGGCGGAAGCCAGCGCCAGGGCCAGTTCGTACTGGCCGATGCCGGACGGGCCCTGCAGCAGCCACGCATGGCCGCGCTGGCGCAGCAACTCGGCCAGCGGCCGGCCGAGCCAGGGAGACAGCATCTGCGTACTCATCGTGCGGTTCCGCCCAGCGGCAGCAGAACGCCGCGCGCCAGCAGTGCGGTTTCGACCTGCTGCCAGACCTGGTCGCGCGCCTGGCTGGCGTCGATGCGCACGAAGCGCTTGGCATCGGCGGCGGCACGGTCCGCGTAGCCCTGGGCCACGCGGCGGAAGAATTCGACCGGCTGGGCTTCGAACTTGTCCGGCACGCGCGCCCCGGCCAGCCGCTGCGCGGCAATTTCGGGAGCCAGGTCGAACCACAGCGTGACCTGCGGCTGCAGCAGCGTGGACGCGGGCAGCGCCGCCCTCCCCGCCTGCACCCATTGTTCGAGCGTCGACAGCACGGCCGCGTCGAAGCCGCGGCCCGCGCCCTGGTAGGCGAAGGTGGCATCGGTGAAGCGGTCGCACAGCACGACGTCGCCGCGCGCCAGCGCCGGCTCGATGACCTGCGCGACATGGTCGCGGCGCGCCGCGAACACCAGCAGCGACTCCGTCAGCGGGTCCATCGGCTGCTCCAGGATCAGCCCGCGCAGCGTTTCGGCCAGCGGCGTGCCGCCGGGCTCGCGCGTGCGCACGACCACGCGGCCCTGGGCCTTGAACAGCGCTTCCAGCGCGTCAAGGTGGCTCGACTTGCCAGCGCCGTCGATGCCTTCCAGCGTCAGAAACAGACCTTGGTCGCTCATTGGTTTGCCTTGGGTTTGGGGTCGCCGCCCCCGCGCTGGTAGCGATTGACCGCGCGGTTGTGGTCGTCGAGCGAACTGCTGAACTGGCTGGTGCCGTCGCCGCGCGAGACGAAATACAGCGATTTGCTTTGCGCCGGCTGCACCGCAGCCAGCAGCGCGGCCTTGCCCGGCATCGAGATCGGCGTGGGCGGCAGGCCGCCGCGGGTGTAGGTGTTCCAGGGCGTGTCGGTCTGCAGGTCTTTCTTGCGCAGGTTGCCGTCGAAGGCGGTGCCCATGCCGTAGATGACGGTCGGATCGGTCTGCAGCGGCATGCCGATGCGCAGCCGGTTGGTGAAGACCGCCGCGATCTCGGCGCGATCGTTGGCCTTGCCTGTCTCCTTTTCGACAATGCTGGCCAGAATCAAAGCCTCGTCAGCCGACTTGAGCGGCAGGTCGGAGGCGCGGGCGGCCCAGGCGGCTTCCAGCTTCTTGTCCATGGCCCGCATCGCGCGCTGCAGCAGGGCGATGTCGGTCGAGCCCTTCGAGTAGGTGTAGGTGTCCGGAAAGAAGCGCCCCTCGGGGTGCAGGCCGGGCTTGCCGAGCCTGGCCATGAGCGCCTCGTCGGTCAGGCCGACGCTCTCGGGCTTCAATTGGTCGGCCTTGGCCAGGGCGGCACGCACCTGCCGGATGTTCCAGCCCTCGACCAGCACCAGGCTGCGCGTGGCTTCCTCGCCCCGCACCAGGATGTTGAGCAGCAGCTTGGGCGTGACGCCGCGCTCCAGCTCGTAGCTGCCGGCGCGCATCTGGCGGTCTTGTCCCGACACGCGGAACCAGAGGTAGAGCAGCTGCGGCTGCACATCGACGCCGGTGTCGGCCACCGCCTGGGCGATGCCGCGCGGCGTGGTGCCGGGCTCGACCGACAGGTCGACACTGGGTGCGGGCAGCTTGAGCGGCTGGTGCACCCACCAGAGACCGGCCCCACCGAGCGCGAGCACGGCCAGGGCGGCGAGCAGGAAGAGCGTGAGGAAGAAGCTGCGCACGGATCCGATATGGGGGAAGACGGAAGAAAGAAGAAAAAGAGGTGGTCCCGCGAGCCGCAGGGCGGGAACCCCTGCCGCTCCGAAGGAACAGGCCCGGCCATGATAATTCAGCGATGACCACTGTCGTTCTCAATGGCGTGACCGCCCTTTCCCCCGCCGGCCACCTCGGCGTGATCCGCGCCGAGGGCCCCGACGCCGCCAGCTTCCTGCACGGCCAGCTGACACAGGACTTCTCGCTGCTCGGCTCCGGCGACGCCCGGCTGGCCGCCCTGTGCACCGCCAAGGGCCGTGTGATCGCAAGTTTCATCGGCATCAAGCCGCAACCGGAGCTGATCCTGCTGGTGTGCAGCCGCGACATCCTGGCCGCCACCCTCAAGCGCCTGTCGATGTTCGTGCTGCGCGCCAAGGTCAAGCTGACCGACGCCACCGATCAATTCGCGCTCTACGGCCTGGCCGGCACCGCGCTGGCGGACAACGGCATCGACGCCGCGCTGCCCCCCGGCAAGCGCATTGCCGTGGGCGACGATGTGAGCGTCGTCTCGCTCTATCCGGCCGATGGCGTGCCGCGCGCGCTGTGGATCGCCCCGGCCGGCCATCCCGCCCCGGTGGGCCCGGCGCTCGACGACAGCCTGTGGCAGTGGAGCGAGGTGCGCAGCGGCATCGTGACCCTGACCACCCCGGTCATCGACGCCTTCGTGCCGCAGATGATCAATTACGAGTCGGTCGGCGGCGTCAACTTCAAGAAGGGCTGCTACCCCGGCCAGGAGGTGGTGGCGCGCAGCCAGTTTCGCGGCACGCTCAAGCGGCGCACCTACCTCGTGCAGGCAGATGCGCCGGTGAGCGTCGGCCAGGAAGTGTTCGCGGCCAACGACGCCGAGCAGCCCGTGGGCACCGTGGCACAGGCCGCGCCCGCGCCGGGCGGCGGCTGGGCGGCGCTGGTGTCGATGCAGATCGCCGCGCTGGAAGCCCGTGGCCTGCGTGCCGGCGCGGCCGACGGGCCCGCGCTCACGGTCGAGCCGCTGCCCTACCCCCTGCTCGAAGACATCTGATCTTTCGGACCCCCAACGCCCCGCGAAGGGGCGTTTGGCGCTGTCGAACAGGCAGCGCCATTTTTTTTGCGCGTCGTCCAACCCCGTTTTCGAAGCTGCGCCGTAGAAGCCTGCACCGATCAACTCCCGGCAAGGAAGACACCATGCAGCGCAGACTTTTCTCCACCGCCCTGGCCCTGGGTGCCATGGCTGCTTTCGCGAGCGGCGCACACAGCCAGGAGCGGCCCTACATTCCGATCCCGCCCACCCTCGTCGGCTCGCTGATGCAGGTCGGCTTGGTCGACCGCAGCACCGGCGCCGAGCTGACGGTCTACCGCCATCGCGGCGAGTACTGGGTGGCCGGCCGCCCCGGCGCGCGCTACGCCATCCGGGTGCGCAATGCAATGGGTGAACGCATCATGGCCGTGATGTCGGTCGACGGCGTGAACGTCGTCACCGGCGAGACCGCGAGCGTGGGTCAGAACGGCTATGTCTTCGGCCCGCGCGAGCGCAGCGACATCGCGGGCTGGCGCAAGAGCGACTCGCAGATCGCGGCGTTCCAGTTCGCTGCGGCCGGCAACTCCTACGCCAGCCGCACCGGCCGCCCCGACGACGTTGGCGTGATCGGCGTCGCCCTGTTCCGCGAGCGCATGCCGGAGCCGCCGCCGCCGCCCGTCATGCCTTCCCCGCGCCGCGACGAATACGGGGAGCGCGAGCGGCGCAGCGATTCTTCCTTGGCCAAGGCCGCGCCGGCCCCGAGCGCGGACGTTGCGGCTTCAGCCGAGGCCCCGGCCGGCAGCATGGCCCGCCAGTCTGCGCCGAGCCCGAGCCTGGGCACCGCCCACGGCCGCCGCGAGACTTCCTACGTCGGCAAGACGACCTTCGAGCGCGCGCAGTCGTCGCCCGACGAGGTGATCCGCATCCGCTACGACAGCCGTGAAAACCTCATTGCCGCCGGCGTGATCCTGCAGCCGCGGCAGTGGCCGCGTCCGGCCGGGCCCTCGGCGTTCCCGGGGTCCGACAACGGCTACGTGCCCGACCCGCCGCCGCGCTACTGAAAGCAATGGGCCGCGCGCCGCTCAGCGCAGCGCGCGACGCATCTCGATGTGCGGAATGCCGGCTTCCTCGAAGACCTCGCCGTGCGCCACATAGCCGCGCCGCGCATAGAAGCGCTCGGCGCTGCGTTGTGCATTCAGCGCCACCACCCGATCGCCGCGCGCGCGGGCCGCATCTTCGAGCACCTGCATCACGGCCGCGCCGTGTCCGCCGCTGCGCAGGTTGCGGTGGACCGCCATGCGGCCGATGTGCGAGACACCGTCTTCCGCGTGCAGCAGCCGGCCCGTGGCGATGACCTGCCCCAGCCGGTTGCGCGCCACCGCGTGCAGCACCGTCGCGTCGTGTTCGTCCCACTCCAGCGATTCGGGAATGTTCTGTTCCTCGACGAACACCGCGCGCCGCAGGGCACCGGCCGATTCGCCCAGCGTGGCCCAGTCGCCGGTTTCCACGGTGCGCATCGGCTCGCCTGCCTCGTAGCCGGTCAGCAGGCTGCGCAGCTTCTCGGGCACCGGCTTGGAGGTTTGCGTGGCCGGGTCCGCGAACACATAGACCAGCTCGCAGCCGACCAGGAACTGGTCCTGCCGGAACAGCCCGCCCTCGAACACCATCGACGAATTGCCGATGCGCGCACAGCGCATGCCCACGTCGAGCATGTCGTCCATGCGCGCAGAGCCGCGGAAGTCGATCGTCGCCTTGCGCACGTACAGGTCGCCGGCCAGCGAGTGCATGGACTCTTCGTACGGCAGCGCCAGCGCACGCCAGTAGTCGGAGATGGCGGTGTCGAAGTACATCAGGTAGTGCGCGTTGAACACGATCTTCTGCATGTCGACTTCCGCCCAGCGCACGCGCAGGCGGTGGAAGAAACGGAAATTCTCGCGTCTTGTGGCTGTCTCGCTCATGGTTGCAGTGCTTCCTTGATGGCCCGGGCCGCGTCGTCCTGCGCCTTCAGCGCTTCCGGGATCGCGCGGCCCATCTTGATGAATTCGTGTATCACGCCCCGGTAGATTTCCAGGTCGACCGGCACGCCCGCGGCGCGCAGCTTGTCGGCGTAGGCGATGCCTTCGTCAACCACGGCGTCGCACTCAGCCAGCCCGATCCATGCGGGCGCGACGCCGTCGACGTCGTCGGCCAGCAGCGGCGCGAAGCGCCAGTCGTCCCGGTCGGCCGGCGTGCGGACGTACTGCGCGAAGAAGAAGTCGATCATCGCCTTGGTCAGCAGCGGGCCGTGCGCGTGGCGCTGGTGCGAGGCGGTGTCCTGGTGGGCGGTGGTGCCGGGGTAGATCAGCAGTTGCAGCGCCAGCGGCAGGCCCGCGTCGCGCGCCATGATGGCGCACACCGCGGCCAGCGTGCCGCCAGCGCTGTCGCCGGCCACGGCCATGCGCGACGGGTCGAGGCCCAGGCTCGCGCCCTGCGTGGCAATGAACTCGAAGGCGTCCCAGGCGTCGTTCGACGCGGTCGGGAACTTGTGCGCGGGTGCGAGCCGGTAGTCGACCGACACCACCGCGCAGCCGCTCTTCAGGCTCAGCACGCGGCACAGCGTGTCGTGCGTGCGGATGTTGCCCACGGTGAAACCGCCGCCATGAAAGTACACCAGCACCGGCAGCACCTCGGCCGACGGCGCATACAGCCGGGCTGGCACTGCATGGCCGTCGCGCGCCGCGATGCTGAAGTCTTCGATGCGCGCGATTTCGGGCTTGGGCACCTCGAGCACGCCGGCGCCTTTTTCGTAGGAGGCCTTGGCCTCGTCGGGCGTGAGCTGGTCTAGCGTGGGGTGGCCGGCGCGCGCCATGCGCTCGACCACGCTGGCCATCTTGGCGGTGAGCGGGTGTTGCTGTTGCTGCTTTTGCGCCTGTGTCGTCGGGGGAATCGTCGTCATGTCTGTAGGAAAGCGGCCGTTGCGTGCGGTGTGCCGTGCGCGACAGCGGCAAGGGTTTCTTGCGTGGGCAAGAAATGCCCCTGTTGGTAGATTTGCACAGTCCGCAATCGTACCGCCCTGCGCATCACCACCCCCATGGCACTCATTCAATACCTCACCCAGATCCAGTTCGAATTCGGCGCGATCAAGCTGCTGTCCAGCGAATGCGCGCGCATCGGCATCAACCGCCCGCTGATCGTGACCGACGCCGGCGTGCGCGCCGCGGGCGTGCTGCAGAAGGCGCTGGACGCCATCTCGGACCTGGAAGTGTCGGTGTTCGACCAGACGCCCTCCAACCCGACCGAGGCCGCCGTGCGCGCCGCCGTCGAGCTGTACCGCAGCGGCCGCTGCGACGGCCTGATCGCAGTGGGCGGCGGCTCGGCCATCGACTGCGCCAAGGGCGTGGCCATCGCGGCCACGCACGAAGGCCCGCTCAAGACCTACGCGACCATCGAGGGCGGCTCGCCGCGCATCACCGAGCGCGTGGTGCCGCTCATTGCCGTGCCCACCACCAGCGGCACGGGCAGCGAGGTGGCGCGCGGCGCCATCGTCATCGTCGACGACCACCGCAAGCTCGGCTTCCACAGCTGGTTCCTGATGCCCAAGGCCGCCATCTGCGACCCTGAACTCACGCTCGGCCTGCCGCCCAAGCTCACCGCCGCCACCGGCATGGACGCCATCGCGCATTGCATGGAGACCTTCATGTCGGCCGCCTTCAACCCGCCGGCCGACGGCATCGGCCTCGACGGGCTGGAGCGCGCCTGGGGCCACATCGAGCGCGCCACCAGGGACGGCAGCGACCGCGAGGCGCGGCTGAACCTCATGAGCGCGTCGATGCAGGGCGCAATGGCTTTCCAGAAAGGGCTGGGCTGCGTGCATTCGCTGAGTCACAGCCTGGGCGGCGTCGATCCGCGCCTGCATCACGGCACGCTCAACGCCCTCTTCCTGCCGGCGGTGATCCACTTCAACGCGGGCGCCGATTCGGTGCGCAAGGAGCAACGCCTGCAGCGCATGGCGCAGGCCATGCACCTCGATTCGGCCGGCGACCTCGGCGACGCCATCCGCGACATGAACGCGCGCCTGGGCCTGCCCAAGGGCCTTGCCGAGGTGGGCGTGACGCCCGCGATGTTCGAGCAGATCATCGACGGCGCCATGGCCGACCACTGCCACAAGACCAACCCGCGCCTGGCCACGCGAGACGACTACAAGGCGATGCTCGAAGCCTCGATGTAATGGCTTTTTCTACGCCTGTTTCAGAGGGAAACAGGCGCGCATCGGCGGCTTGTGCGTCATGCATGTGACATGAGGGATTCCTAGACTGGTCACAAAGGGTTTGCATTTGTGCACACCCGCAGAGTCAGGGAAGTTCCGAATGCCGCGTACCGTCCAAGTCCACACCGTGCTCGGCGCCGAGCAGCTCAAGTTCCGCGCAATGCGCGGGCAGGAGGGCCTCTCGCAACTCTTCGAGTTCGAGGTGGACATGGTCGGCACCAGCTTCAACATCGAGCTCAAGCAGCTGCTGGGCACCTCGCTCACGCTGGAGCTGGCCGACGACGGCGGCCCGCGTTTTCTCAACGGCACCGTGGTGCGCTTCGAGCTGGTGGGCCGCGCCAACGAAACCGGCCGCCACTACGTCTACCGTGCGCTGGTGCAGCCGTGGCTCTGGTACCTCACGCGCACCACCGACAGCCGCATCTTCCAGAACAAGAGCGTGCCCGAGGTGCTCGACGAAGTGCTGGGCAAGTACGGCTTCGAGTTCGAGAAGCGCCTCACGGCCAGCTACCGCCCGTGGGAAAACTGCGTGCAGTACCAGGAGAGCGACTTCGCCTTCGTGAGCCGGCTCATGGAGCACGAAGGCATCGCGTACCACTTCGAGCACGGCAACGGCACCCATCTGCTGGTGCTGTGCGACGACGCCGGCGGCTACACACCCCTGCCCGGCCACGCCACCATTCCCTACCGCCCGCGCGACCGCGTGCTCAACGCGATGGAGCCCTGCATCGACCAGTGGCGCGTGTCCGAGCAGATCACCTCGGGCCGCGTGATGCTCGACGACTTCGACTTCAGGAAGTCGCGCGCCTCGCTGCAGAGCGTGCAGCAGGACCCGAAGGGCCACGACCATTCGACCTACGAGGTGTACGAATGGCCCGGCGGCTACAGCGAACACGAGCAGGGCGACGCCTATGCCAGGGTCCGCCTGCAGGAACTGCAGTGCTCGCACGAACTGGCCAGGGGCCACACCAACGTCGTGGGCATGGCGCCCGGCTACCTGTTCCAGATGACGCACTGCCCGCGCGAGGCCGACAACCGCGAGTACCTCGTCACCGAGACCCGCTACGACCTGCAGGAGCCTGAGTATTCCAGCGGCGGCAGCAGCGAATCGGTGTGCGAGTTCGACTTCACCGTGCTGCCTTCGAGCGTGGCCTACCGCCCCGCGCGCAAGACACCGCGCCCGCGCACCAACGGCCCGCAGACCGCCACCGTGGTCGGCCCGGAAGAAATCTGGACCGACCGCTTCGGCCGCGTCAAGCTGCAATTCCGCTGGGACCGCTACGGCCAGTCCGACGAGAACAGCTCCTGCTGGGTGCGCGTGTCGAGCAGTTGGGCCGGCGCCAACTTCGGCACCATGCACATGCCGCGCGTGGGCCAGGAAGTGATCGTCGATTTCATCGGCGGCGAGCCCGACCGCCCCATCATCACCGGGCGCGTCTACAACAGCGACCAGATGCCGCCCTGGGAACTGCCCGCCAACGCCACGGCCAGCGGCATCCTCACCCGCTCCAGCAGCGGCGGCGCGGCCAACCAGGCCAATATGTTGCGCTTCGAGGACCGCACCGGTGCCGAGCAGATCTGGCTGCATGCCGAGCGCAACCTCGACGTGGAAGTGGAGGCCGACGAGACCCACACCACCGACGGCACCCGCACCACGCTCATCAAGGGCCACGAGTCGGCCACCTACCAGGACGGCGAAACGCGCGACATCACCGCCGGGGCCAGGGAAACCATCACCGGCGGCGACACCCGCAGCGTGACCGGCGGCTTCACCGAGACCGTGACCGGCGGCGTGAACCAGACCATCTCGGGCGGCAAGACGCGCATGCTCAGCGGCGGCCTGCAGGACACCATCACGGGTGGCGTCAACTCCGCCATCACCGGCGGCTACCACGGCACCATCAACGGGCAGGAAGTGCGGTTCGTGAGCGCGGGCCGGCAGGACACCATCGACACATCGAACACGGTGCTGGTCAACGGCCCCTCGACCACCACCGTCACCGGCCCGACGGTGCACACCTCGCCGGACGTGACCTTCAACACCACCAACCACATCCACAACACGACGCAGCACGTCATCAACACCACCGTCTACAACACGACGTCGAACACGTACAACAACCTGGCGGTGAGCTACACCAACAACTCGGTCAGCTACACCAACAACTACGCCAAGAGCAGCGACTGGCGGCTGACGCGCTCCGGCGGCGCGGGTTTCCGCTTCGGCGCGGTGGGCATGTCGCTCGACTTCTGGGGCGTGCGCCAGCAGTTCTACGGCATCAACTCGCAGTACGCGGTGCTCAAGGTCGACTTCCTGACCTACAAGATCGCGAACAAGGGCATCGACATCACCAACCAGGCCATGGAAGTCGGCAGGACCGCGGTCCGCTTCTACATGGACGGCATGGCGGCCTATGCGCAGGCCATGCACCTCGTCATGTGACGCCCGGCATGGAGTGGGAGACGCTTCTCTGGGGATTCTTCGGTGTCGTGATGACCGTGGTGGTGCTCGGCGGCATCGGCGCCGTGGGCTACATGCGCAAGGAGAACGGCCGCTACACGGCCGAGGCCAGGCGCTGGGCGGTGCTCGGGCAGTCGGGTCAGCCCGCTGAAGCCGTGGTCCGCAATGTGCGCATGCACCCGAACAACATGACGCGCGGCGGCTCGCGCGGCCAGACGGTCTGTGCGCTGGTGCTCGACGTGGCGTACACGGATGCCACTGGCACGGCGCGCACGGCCTCGATTCCCACCTTCGTGGAAGACGCGCTGGTGCCGCAGTTCCTCGCGCCCGGGCGCATCGTCCACTTGCGCTACGACCCGAGCGACCCGGCCTCGGTGGCCATCGACCGCACCCGCACGCCGCTGGAGCTGCCGCGTGCCGACTGAGCATTCCTTTTCCTGCCAATGAAAACCGTCAAGCCGCTGCGGCTGAGCGTGATCACGCGTCCATTCCTGCGCCAGGCCGAGCAGCGCCTGGCCGTCACCACGCTGTGCATGGTCTCCATGAACGGCCAGCCGGTGCTCACGCCCGAGCCCGAGTTCTGGAAGACGCTGTCCGAAGAGCTGGGGCCGGCCGCGGCCATCGACCTCGGCATTCCCAAGGTTCGCGCCGAGATCCTCGCGACCGGCTACGCCTACACCGCGCACCAGGAAGAGAAGACGCTCTGCGCCGCGCGGCTGCAGGTCGGCAATCTTGAAAAAGACCTCGCGGTGTTCGGCGACCGCTTCTGGATCGGCGCACGCCCGTCCCCGCCCCAGCCCTTCGAGGCCATGCGCATCGACTGGACGCGCGCCTACGGCGGCCCCGATTTCGCGGACAACCCGCTGGGCCGGGGCCATGGCATGGAGACTGTCAACGGCCATGAAGTGCAGCGCCTGCCGAACATCGAGGACCCGGCGCACCGCCTGCACCATCCCGGCGACCGGCCAGAGCCGGCGGGCTTCGGGCCGGTCGACATCGCATGGCCGCGCCGCCTGAGGCTCATCGGCAAGCAGTACGACGGTCACTGGCGAGAGAACCTGTTCCCGGGTTTCGCCGAGGACATGGACTGGCAGCTCTTCAACGCCGCGCCTGCCGACCAGCGCTTCGAGGACGCGGCCGAGATCTCGCCGGCCACGCCCTTCGCGGTCTGGAACATGCACCCCGGAACGCCGGTCCAGCAAGGCCGGCTGCCGAACTGGCGCGCCCTGGCCGTCATCGCACGGCAGCGCCTGCCCGGCCAGATAGAAGAAGTGCCGCAGCGCCTGACGACCGCATGGTTCTTTCCGCATCTGGAGCGCGTGGTGCTGGTATTCCATGGCGAAACGCGCATCGACGAAGACGACGCGTCCGACATCTCGCACGTGATGCCCGCACTCGAAACCGTCGGCCAGCCGCGCGGCCTGGCCCACTACGCCACCGTGCTGCACCAGCGCTGCGATCCGGAAAAGGGCGCGCTCTACATGTTCCGCGACGACGATCTCGTGCCCGACGAAGCCATCGGCCCCTGGCTCGACCAGCCCGGCACCGGCGACTCGGCACTGGTGCGCAACATGCGCGAGCGCGGCGCGCAGGCCCGCGAAGACCTGAAGCAGAAGGCGATGGCCGCCGGCCACAAGGCGCGGCACTTCAACGAACGCCGCCTGCCCGAGCCCTTCACGAAGATGCCGACGCTGCGCGAGCTGCCGGACTTCGTCGACCAGGCCGACCGCCATGCGCGCGCCCAGCGCGAACAGGGCGCCGTCGAGCGCGAGCGCCTGCAGCGCGAGGCCGATGCCAACGCCAAGGAATCGATGAAGGTCGGCTTCGACACCGGCAAGCTGGTGCGCGAGCACGACGCCACGCGCCCCAAGGGCCCGCCGCAGGTCGACAGCGCCGGACTGCTGCGCGGCTTCGAAGGCATTCCCGCCGCGACCGGCACCGCACCGCTGCCCGCGCAGCAGGTCGAGTCGATGCGCAAGCTGGCGCAGGACGCCGAGCGCGGCCTGCTCGCGCTGTACCGCGGCTCGGCGCAGCACCAGTCGCCGGTCGATGAACTGAGCAGCGAACGGCAGGCCGCGCTGCGCGAAAAGGTCTTGTCGATCCTCCGGGGCAGCCGCGATTTCACCGGCATGGACCTGACGGGCGCCGACCTCTCGGACATGGACCTGCAAGGCGCGTGCTTTCGCCGCGCGCTGCTCGAAGGCGCCGACCTGCGCCGCGCCCGCTGCGAAGGCGCGGACTTCAGCGAAGCCGTGCTGGTGCGCGCACGCCTGTCGACCGGCGACTTCAAGCGCGCCGTGTTTCGCGACACCAACCTCGCCGGCATCCATTGCGAGCAGGCCGGCTTCTCGCGAGCCCTCTTCGAAGGCACGACCTTCGAGAAACTGAAGTTCGTGCGCTGCGACTTCTCGTCGGCCCGCATGCATCACCTGCACGTCATCGAATCGCAGTTGCTGCATTGCAACTTCGACGCGGTCGATGCGGCCAGCATCGGCTTTCTTTCCGACGTGGCCATCGAAGACTGCAGCTTCCGCGGCGCGCGACTCATGAAGACGGGCTTCCTGGGCTGCCGCGTTGCCGGGCTCGACTTCACCGGCGCCGAGCTCGAAGCCTGCGCCTGGACCCACATGAACTGCGACGACCGCATGGTCTTCGCGCGCGCCTTGCTGCGCACCACCTGCTTCGCGGGCAACAGCAGCCTGCGCGGTGCCAGCTTCGAAGAAGCCACGCTCGTGCAATGCAGCCTGCGCGAAATTCCGATGGAGGGCGCGCGCTTCGTGCGTGCGACCCTCGACACCTGCGACCTTTCCTCGTGCAACCTCACCGCCGCCGACCTGAGCGCGGCGCAGACGCCCGAGTGCCTTTTCATCCGCAGCAACCTGAGCCGAGCTTCGCTGCGCGCCGCCAACCTCATGAACGCCAATTTCAACAAGGCCCGGCTGCTGTCGGCCGACCTGCGCGAAGCCAACCTCTTTCGCGCCGACATGTCGCAGATCGTGATCGACGACGTCACCGAGACGCGCGGCGCCTACATCGTGCACACCAAGACCGTGCCGGCCGCCCGGGCCGCCGCCGTCGAATGAGCCCGCAGGCGCTGGTTGCCAAAGTCCGCAGCGGCGAAGCATTGCAGGGAGGGGACTTCAGCGAAATGGCGCTCGACGGCCTCGACCTGTCCGGCGGATTGTTCAGCGAATGCCGCTTCACGCGCTCCAACATGGCGGGCGTTCAGCTGGCGGACTCCGTGTTCGAGCGCTGCGTGTTCGACGGCGCGGTGATGGATCGCGCGCAGCTGGGCAAGACCTCTTTCCTGCGCAGCAGTTTGCGCGACGCGCGCATGCATGCGGCCCGGTGGGAAGGCACTGTCGTTGCCGAGTCCGACCTGCATGGCGCGCAGGCCGACGAGTCGGTACTGCAGGAGGCCGCCTTCCACGACTGCGACTTCGGCGGCGCGCGCTTCTTGCGCGCATCGGTCGCCAGGACGATCTTCAACGACAGCCGCATCGGCAATGCCGACTTCGGCGAAGCGGCCTTCACGACCGGCGTGTTCTTCCGCTCCGACCTGAGGCAGGCAAGCTTTCGCGGCGCCAGCTTCGACAACGCGATATTCACGGAGGCCGACCTGCGCGGCCAGTCGTTCGCAGGCCAGTCGTTCGAGCGCTGCCAGTTCATCGACGCGCGGCTGTCGGACTGCGTGTTCGACGACGCCCGGCTCGTGCAGTGCAACTTCAAGGGCGCGGCGCTCGACGGTGCCCGCATGCGGCGCGTGCACGCACCGCAGTCGCTGTTTCCGCAGGCCGACATGCGCCGCGCGGATTGCCGCGCGGGCGTGTTCGACCAGTCACTGTGGATCGATGCGCAGCTCACCGACGCCGACTTTTCCGACGCGCGGCTCGAGCAGTGCGTGTTCCACCGCGCACGCTGCGAGCGTGCGTTCTTCGTGCGCAGCCGGCTGGTGTACGCCGACTTTTCGTACGCCGACCTGCGTGCCGCCAATTTCGAGAAAGCCCTCTTCCAGCGCACCCAGATGCACCGCAGCCTGCAGACGGGCACGCGCTGGAGCGACCGCATCGGCGTGCTCGATGCCGACCCCGAGCTCTTCGAGGCCGAGCGCGTTGCGTGGCAGCGCCCGCACCGCGCCGTGCGCCTCGACCGCGACGCGCACGGGCTGCTGCGCGCGCAAGACCTCCCCTCCTCCCACCTGAAGGACTCCGCATGACGATGGCATCCAGGACAACTTCCGGCGCGCCCGCCGTGCCCGCGGACGTTGGCGACGAAAGCGAACTCGCGCCGCTGCTGCGCAAGGCGGCGGCCGCGAAACAGCAACCTGGGCAGCAACCAGGCGGCATCGTCATGGCCACGGTCACCGCTGCAGAAGCCGAGGACGGCTTCTGCGAAGTCACGCCGATGGACGGCCACCGCACGCTGCGCTGCCGCCGCGCCGCCAGTTGCCTGCTGCTGCCCGCGCCGGGCGACACGGTGATGGTCGCCGGCCCTCACGAGGAAGCGCTCTACCTCATCGCCGTCGTCGCGCAGGCCGACAGCAGCCAGGCGACGCTCGCGGTGGACGGCGACCTGCGCCTGCAGTCGCGACAGGGCGGCATCGCCATACAGGGCGCGGGCGCGATCGAGCTTCAATCGGACACCGCCGTCGCCACCCGCTCGCCGCAATGGACGCTCGCTGCCGAGCGCGCCCAGTGCACCGTGTCCGAGCTGGACTACCAGGGCGCAGAAGTGCGCTTCAGCGTGCTGGTGTCTCGCTTCGTCGGCCGGGCTTGCGAGGTGGTGCTCGACAGGCTGCACCTGCTCACGCGCTCCAGCTTTCGCATCACCGAGGAAGTCGAGCAGGTGCGCGCGGGGCAGATCGACATGCAGGCCTCGCGCGCGCTGCGCCTGCATGCGAAGAACACGCTGGTCACCAGCAAGGAGCTGGTGAAGGTCGACGCCGAGCAGATCCACATGGGCTGAACCGCCCACAACCGATTGAAGGAGCTTCACGCATGTTCGCCAACGCACAGATGATGGGCATGGACCTGGCCTTTCCCGATGTCTGCAAGACGCCGCCGGCCGTCCCCATTCCCTACCCCAACTTCGCGCTCGGTCCCACGGCCATTCCCAACGCCTGGAACATCCTCTACGGCGGCACGCCCGCGCACAACCTGGCAACGACCACGCCCATCACCAACGGCGACAACGCGGGCGTGCTGATGGGCGTGGTGTCGCAAACGGTGATGGGGCCGTCGCGCCACATCACCGGCGCTTTCACCGTGCTGCTGAAGGGCTCGCCCTGCACACGCATGACCAGCCTCACGGTGCAGAACCGCAGCAACATCGTCGGCATGCGCATCGTGCCGAGCCAGTTCAAGGTGCTGGTGCTCGCACCCTGAATGCACATTCGGTTGCCTTTGTAAGCAAAAATAATTCACTTTTGGCATGTGTATTGCTGCATTGCAGCAAAGCAGATGGCATGCCCCAATGATGTGCCACGACAGAGGAGACGCTGGTCCTGAGAAGTCACCACGTCATCGATTGCGAGGCACGAATGAATGCAAGCACTGTCCAGGAATCGCACCTCATTGCGAACGCGGAAGCATCTGCATGGCATGAACGCCTGAGACGATGGCGCGGTGGCACCACGGAGTCGCTGGTGCCGCGCATCGCGGGGTATGCGCTGCTTGCTTTCGTGCTGTGGCTCGTCGTCACCACGCTGATCCAGCCGCTGGTTTCCAGGCAGGCCACGCGCTCCGTGCTGCAGGCCCCGGTGACGCTGGTCACCTCGCCCATCAGCGGCGTGGTCACGCACATGACGCTGCGCGCGCTCGACAAGGTCGAGGCCGGCGCGGTGGTGGCCACGGTGCAGAACCCCACCATCAACCGCGACATCCTCACCACGCTCACCACGCAGCGTCTCGCGCTGCAAAGCCAGGTGGCGCAGCTGACGAACCAGCTCAATGCATCGAGCGAAGAACTGCAGTTCGTCGAGCAGCAGGTCAAGCTGTACCGCACGGCCTCGATGGCGCAGACACGCGATGCGTGGCAGATCGCGCAACGCCAGCGCGAAGTGGCGCAGTCCAGCGTGGCCGAGCAGGAGCAGAAGGTGCGCCGCACCGCCGCCATGCTCGACGAAGGCGCCGTGAGCCCGCAGGCCATGGACGCCGCGCAGGCGCAGCTGAGCATCTCGCGCGCCAACGCCGCTGTTGCCGAGCAGGCCTATTCGGGACTCGGCCAGAGCATGGCGAGTGCGAGCCGCGGCGTGTTCGTGGGCGGAGGTGGCGCCAGCGTCTACCAGACTCTTGCGAGCCGGCGCGAAACGCTGAGCGGCGCCATCGAGCGCGCGCAGCACGACAGCGAAGCCTTGCGCCAGCAGCTGCGCGAGGTGACCGCGCTGGAAGCCGAGGAGCGCAGCCGCATCGACCGCATGGCCGCCTTCGAGGTGCGTGCGATGCAACCGGGCCAGGTGAACTCCGTGCTGATGCCGCAGGGCAGTTTCGTGCCGCAGGGTGCCACCTTGGTGCGCATGACCGACTGCAGCCGCATCGAAGTGGTCGCGGTCTTTGCCCCGCGGGTGGCCAGGAAGCTCAACATGGGCTCGACCATTGCCGTGAAAACCGATGACGGCGGCGCGGAAGTGTCGGCACGCGTTACCCAGTTGCTGCCGGTTGCTCCAGACGATTTCCAGAGCCGCTACGCGGTGCCCTTCCCGTATGCGGAACAAGGCTCGGTCTACGCGGTGGCGCGTGTCGAATCGGACAACCCGGCGTGGATGGCGCAGCGCGGGCTGTGCGCGCCCGGCAAGGTGGTATCGGCGAGGCTGGCTTCCTAGCACGCGGCATGAATCCTCGAAGCCGATGGAGGCAGACGATGGCTCACGCGAACCTTGCTCGACGATGCGCGCTGGCGATAGCCACGGCGCTGTGCCTTCATGCACCGCAAGCACCGGCAGCCGAAAGCCCAGCGCAACAGATGCTCGCGCGCCAAAGCTGCGATGGCCTGCGCCGCGCCGTCGCGTTCAGCAGCCGGGGGGATTCCTCGGCCCCGCTCTTCCTGCCGAGCTACCGCACTGACGCGCAGATCGACGGCGTGCCCGAACTCGCGCCGAGCCTCGCGAACGTGGCCTTCGTGTACGACAACGCGCTGGCCGGCATCGCGCTGCTGGCATGCGGCGACACCGCATCGGCAAGGCGCATCGCCGACGCGATGGTGCTGGCCGTGGCGCATGACCCGCACTACCCGGACGGCCGCATCCGCAACGCCTACCGCGCGGGCCTGCTGGCCGATGCGAAACCGGTGCTCTCCGGCTATTGGGACGCGGACAGGAACCAGTGGATCGCCGACGCCTACCAGGTCAGCACCGCGACCGGCAACGTGGCGTGGGCCGCGCTGCTGCTGCTGAACGTCGACCAGGCGGCGCCCTCCCCGCGCTATGCCGATGCCATCGCCAGGCTGCTGGCATGGATCGAGCAACGCACGCACTCGAGCGTCGCGCCCGACGGTTACATCGGCGGCTGGTATGGCTGGGACGACCGGCAGGCCGCGCAGACCTGGAAATCGACCGAGCACAACATCGACATCGCCATGGCCGCCGCATGGGCCGCCCGCTCCAGCGCACACCCGGAACAGAAGCGCCAGGCCGCCACCGCGCTGGCCTTCGTCGAACGCATGTGGAACAAGGCCGAGCAGCGCTTCCACATCGGCACGCAGGCCGACGGCGCCACCGTTTCCACAACGGCCTCGGGCCTCGACGCGCAACTGTGGCCCCTGCTGGCCGCGCCGCCGGGCCGCTGCGCATGGCAGGCCGGCCTCGCATGGGTCGATGCGAACCATCGCGTCGGCGCCGGCTACGGCTTCCCGCGCCAGCCCGACGGCATCTGGACCGAGGGCAGCGCGCAGGCCGCCGCCACGCTGGTGGCCGTCAAGGGCGCGGCGCCCGAGGCGCTGTGGCAACTGCTGGCCTCGCAGCGCGCGCCCAACGGCCTGTACTACGCCACGCCCAGCCCGCGCATATCGACCGGGCTGGCCATAGGGCCGGACTCCAAGGGCCCCGACTTCTTCTACTACCGCTGGCCCCACCTGGGCGCCACGGCCTGGATCGCACTGGCCGCCAAGGGCTGGAACCCGTTCACCGGAACAACCACCGTCGCAGGAGCAAAGCCATGTTCGAACTGATCGATACGCCCGAATTCAGGGTCAATCTGATGGTCGTGGGCCTGGCCCTGATCATGGTCTTCCATGCGCGCGCCGACCGTGCGTCGCACCGCGTGCTGTTCGGCTTTCTCACCGCGCTGGTGCTGGTGCGCTACGTGGCGTGGCGGCTGGCCGAAACGCTGCCGCCGGCGGACCTGGGCTTCGGCACGCTGATGGGCTGGGTGTTCCTGGTGTTCGAGATGGTGTCGATCGTCTACACCCTGCTGTCGATACAGATGCTCTCGCGCCGCCGCGACAACCACGCCCAGGCGGACGCTGGCGAGGCCATGCTGCGCAAGCGCGGCGCCGGCGTGCCCGCCGTCGACGTCTTCATCTGCACGTACAACGAAGAGATCGGCGTGCTCGAGAAGACCATCCTCGCCGCGCAGGCCATCGACTATCCGCATGTGAATGTCTGGGTGCTGGACGACACGCGGCGCGACTGGCTGCGCGACTACTGCGCGCGAAAAGGCGTGCACTACGCGCGACGGCCGGACAACGCGCACGCCAAGGCGGGCAACCTCAACAACGGCCTGCGGCAATCGGCCGGTCTCACCAACGCGCCCTACATCCTGGTGCTCGACGCCGACTTCGCGCCGCATCGCAACATCGTCTACCGCGTGCTCGGCCTGTTCGACGACCCGAAGTCGAAGGTGGGCCTGGTGCAGACGCCGCAGTTCTATTACAACGCCGACCCGATACAGCACAACCTGCGCGCCACCGACAGCTGGGTCGACGAGCAGCGCGTGTTCTTCGACGTGCTGCAGCCGGCCAAGGACGCAGCCGACGTGGCGTTCTGCGTGGGCACTTCTTTCATCGTGCGGCGCGACGCGATCACCGCCGCCGGTGGCTTTCCCACCGGCAGCGTGTGCGAAGACATCTACACCACCTATACGCTGATGCGCTCCGGCTGGGTCACGCGCTGGCTCAACGAGCGGCTGTCGAACGGGCTTTCGGCCGACAGCATCATCGACTACATCAACCAGCGCAGCCGCTGGTGCCTGGGCACGATCCAGGTGGCGCTGCTGCGCGACGGCCCGCTGCGCGGCAAGGGCTACAGCTTCACGGCGCGCCTGCATTACGTGCACGGCCTGCTGCACTGGCTCACCAAGCCGTTCATCCTGCTGATCCTGGCGGCGCCCGCGCTCTACTGGTACACGGGCGCCTCGGCTTTCCATGCCACGCCCCGGGCCTTTGCCATGTACGGCCTGCCGCCGCTCGTCATGTTCTGGGGCTACACCTACTGGATCAGCCAGCGCCGCTGCCTGCCGGTGTTCACCGAGGTGACGCAGATCGTGGCCGCGATGGCCGTCACGCGCACCATCGTCTCGGCGCTGATACGGCCCTTTGGCCGGCCCTTCAAGGTCACGGCCAAGGGGCAGGACCGCAGCAGGACGGTGGTGCACTGGAACCTGGTCGCCGTGTTCGGCGCGTTGATCGCCGCGATGGAGATGGGCGCGCTGGGCGCCATCGGCAGCGCCATGACAACAGGCGACGTGCTCAACGTGGTGTGGACCTTCATCGCCACCGTGTACTGCCTGGCCGCGTTGATCGCCTGCATCGACCGCCCGCGCCCCGAGCATGACGAGCGCTTTCCGTACGACGCCGCGACCACCGTGCGCAGCGCCGCCGGCGTGGGTGCGGCACGCTTCGCCGAGATCGCGGGCGACGGCGCGCGGCTGCTCAACAGCACCGCGCTGGGCCGCATCGGCATCGGGCAACCGCTGGACATACACGTCGATCATGTGGGCTGGGTTTCGGCCACGGTGACGGGCCGCTCCGGCGCCGGCACCGAACTGGCCTTCGTGCACGACGACGCGGTGCACGACCGGCTGGTGCGCCACGTCTTCAGCCTGCCGCCCAGCCATGTCGCCACGCAGGTGAAACCGGCGCGCGCCGTGCTGGCCTTCATGGACAGCGCCGGCTGGCGCTGGCCCCGCGTGCCGAGGATGCCGCGCATGTTCGCGAGCAGCGCGCCGATGCTGGCGGTGCTGCTGGTCGCCGTGCTGGTGCTGTCCGGCTGCAACCTCACGCCGCCGCTGAAGCCGGCCGATGTCGAGGTGCCCGCGCAATGGGCCGATGGCAAGGCCGGCACCGACGTCGCCCCCATGGCATGGCAGGCCTTCGTGCGCGACGACGAGCTGCGCGGCCTGATCGGTACCGCGCTGTCGCGCAACCGCGATCTGCGCGTGTATGCCGCCAAGGCCCGGGAAGCCCGCGCCGTGTACGCCGGCACGCGCTCCAGCCTGTTCCCGGAGATCGGCCTCGTGGGCTCGGCCGGGCGCGGCAACCAGGTCACGTCGCTCAGCTCGACCGGCGTCGTCACCAACAGCCAGGCGGTGGGCCGCGTGGGCAACACCTATGCCGTGCAGGCCGGCATCATGGCCTATGAACTCGACTTCTTCGGCCGCGTCGATGCGGGCGTGCAGCAGGCGGGCTCGCAGGCCACGGCCAGCGAGCGCGAGTTCGCCGCCGCGCGCATGAACCTGGTGGGCGAGGTGTCGAACGCCTACCTCACGCTGCGCGCCGACCGCGCACTGCTGTCGCTGGCCGAGTCGGACCTGGCCATCCAGACCGACAGCACGGGCGTGATGCAGCGTGCCCGCAAGGCGGGCGGCACGTCGGACCTCGACCTGCTGCGCTCGCAGTCGCTGGTGCAGCGCGCGGCCGTTCAGCGCGAGGAATTCCGCATGCGCGTGGGGCAGGACCTGCAATGGCTCACGGTGCTGGTCGGCCAGCCGGTGCCGGCCACCACAGGCGCGCAGCGCCCGTGGCCGGAGCGCTCGGTGGCCGAGGTGCCCGTGGGCCTGCCCGCGAGCCTGCTGCAGCGCCGGCCCGACCTGCTGGCGGCGCATGCGCGCGTGGAGGCCGCGAACTCGGGCATCGGCGCGGCCAAGGCGGCGTTCTATCCGAGCTTTTCATTGACCGCCGTGGGCGGCGGCCTGAGCGGCGAGTTCTCGAGCCTGCTGAACTCGGGCAACCGCAGCTGGGCCACGGTGCTCGGCGTGTCGCTGCCCATCTTCGACTGGGGCCGCCGCTCGGCCAACCTGAGCGCGAACGAAGAGCGCCTGGCCGCCGCAATGGCGAGTTATGAATACTCGGTGCAGCAGGCATTGCGCGAAACCGCCAATGCGCTGATTGCCGACAGCCACCTGCGCCCGCAGCTCGAAGCCCAGCAGGCGCGCGTGCAGTCGCTGCAGCGGGTGGCGGCGATCTCGCGCACGCGCTTTCGCAACGGGCTGGAAGACTACTTCGCCGGGGCCGATGCGCAGCGCGAGCTGTACATCGAGCAGCGGCAGTGGATCGAGCTGCAGCTCAAGCAGGCCGTGAACACCGTGAGCCTCTACAAGGCGCTGGGCGGCGGCTGGGAAGATGCGCCGGCGCCAGTGGCTAGCGCCGCAACCGCGCCGCGGTAGTCGTCAGGCCGCCGGGGTTTCGGCGAACCACGCCTCGGCCCAGCCCTGCCGCTTCACCGGGTTGAACTCGCTGAAAGTGAAGCTCGCGAGTTTCTCGGTGTGGAAAGGGTCTTGCGCGAAGAACTCCTGGAGCGCGGCCAGCGATTCCGCGCGGGCCAGCATGAACCCGCCGGTCGCCGGCACTTTGGGGCCGGAGCAAAGCAGCAGGCCGGCGTCGTAGCCCAGTTGCAGATAGGCGCGGTGCGGCGCCACGGATTGCTGGACTCTTTCGAGCGGAACGAGGTAGTTGATTTCGACGATGAAGTGCTTCATGAGGGGGCATGCGGGTCTGAGTACCGAGAGGCGTAGCAGCGACCGTGCCTGTTATGTTCGGCGCGAAGGACCTCACCATGGAATGGCATCAAGAAAACTTCGACGCATTGAGTACGCGTGACCTGTACCTGATCCTGTCGGCGCGCAGCGAGGTGTTCGTTGCGGAGCAGCGCTGCATCTACCTCGATCCGGACGGCAAGGACATGCAGGCCCATCACCTCTACGCGCTCGACGGCGGGCAGCTTGCGGCCTATCTGCGCCTGCTGCCGCCGGGTGTGTCGTACCGGGAAGCATCGATCGGGCGCGTGCTGACGGGTGCGGCGCATCGCGGACGGGGGCTGGGCCAGGAGCTGCTGGCACGCGGCCTTGCCTGCGCCGGGGCGCTGTGGCCCGGCGCCGCGCTCCGCATCGGCGCGCAGCTCTATCTTCGGAAGTTCTACGCGTCGTTTGGGTTCGTCGAGGCCGGCGAGCCCTACGACGAAGACGGCATCCCGCACATCGAGATGCTGCTGTCGCGCCCTACTCCGCCTTCACCCCTGCCGTGCGAATGACCTTGCCCCACTTGGTGGTCTCCGACGCGATGAACGCATCGAACTCCTCGGGCGTGCCGCCGGCCGGAATGGTGCCCATCGCGTCGAGCCTGGCCCGCGTGTCGTCGCTGCGGATGATGCGCGCCACTTCGTCCGACATGCGCCTGACGATGTCGCGCGGCGTGGCGGCCGGCGCCAGCATGCCCGCCCAGGTGCTGCCGGTGAATCCCGCGAAGCCCTGCTCGATGAAGGTCGGCACCTCGGGAGCGGCCGCCAGCCGCTTGTCGCCCGCCACGCCGATCAGCCGCACCTTGCCGGCTTTCGCCTGGTTGATGAGGCCCGTGGGCGCATCGAAGAAAAGCTGTATCTGCCCGCCCATGAGGTCAGTCAGCGCCGGCACAGCGCCGCGGTACGGGATGTGGATCATGTAGGTCTGCGTCAGCGACTTCCACAGCTCGGTGGTGAGGTGCGCGGCCGAGCCGTTGCCCGAAGAGCCGAAGCTCACCTTGCCCGGGTTGGTGCGGGCGTAGTCGATGAGTTCGCGCGCCGTCTTGAAAGGCGACTCGATGTTGACCGCCGCCAGCAGCGGCGACACGCCCATCAGCGACACGCCCGAGAGGTCTTTTCGCGGGTCGTAGGGCAGCTTCGGGTACAGCGTGGTGTTGGCCGCATAGGCCGCGATGACGACACCGAAGGTGCTGCCGTCGGGCGGCGCCTTGGCGATCGCGTCCACGCCGATCAGGCTGTTGGCGCCGGGCTTGTTGTCGATCAGCACCGGCTGGCCGAGCCTGGTCTGCAAGCCCACCTGCACCAGCCGCGCCATCTGGTCGGTGAAGCCGCCCGGCGTGTAGGGCACCACGATGCGGATCGGCTTGTTCGGCCATGTGCCCTGCTGGGCGAGCGACGGCAAGGCAATGCTTGCGGCGGCCGTGGCAAGCGTGAAACGGCGGCGTGACAGCGTGGCGTAGAGCATGGTGGCGGGGGCCCTCTTCGTTGGTCCGGAATGGATCGGGCCATTCTCGAAGCGGCGGTCTTTCGCGCGGTCAGGGTTTGCCCGCCGGGCCCGCCCGCTCCTCAGCGCGCCAGCCGCAACCGCATGTCGAAGCGCGCCCCACCCCCCGCTTCGTTCGCCGCCTCGATGCGCCCGCCGTGCGCATGCACCACCGCCTGCGACAGCGCCAGGCCCAGGCCGAGCCCGGGCGTCTTCTCGTCCGAGCGCGCGGTGGCACCGCGATAGAAGCGCTCGAACAGGTGCGGCAGTTCGTCGCCCCGGATGCCGGGCCCGTGGTCCGACACGCTGATGATGGCTTCGTCGGCCTCCAGGTCGGCGCGCACGCTCACGCTCACCACCGTGCCGGACGGCGAGAACTTGAGCGCGTTGTCCAGGAGGTTGGCCAGCGCCAGGCTGGCCGCGCCGCGCGCCACCCGCGCGGCCACCGGCGGCGCGGGCTCCAGCACCAGCGACAGGCGGCGCTCCCGGGCCATCGGCTCCAGGCGGCGCACGGCGTCCTCGGCCAGCATGTTGAGCGACACCTTCTCGGCCGCGTCGCGCTCCTGGCCGGCGTCGATGCGGGCGAGCACCAGCAGCTCCTCGACCAGCAGCGTGAGCGACTCGACCTCCTCCAGCGACGATTGCAGCGTTTCGACATACGCCGCCGGCTCGCGCGGCCGGCGCAGCGCGAGTTCCAGCTCGGTGCGCAGGCGCGACAGCGGCGAGCGAAGCTCGTGCGAGGCGTCGGAGGTGAAGCGGCGCTGCGCTTCCATGCCGTTCTCGATGCGGCTCAGCATGTCGTTGAGGGTGTCGACCAGCCGGCCGATCTCGTCGCGCGTGCCCGGGTGCGGCAGCCGTTCGGCGAGATTGGCGTCGCCGATGTGCCTTGCCTGCTGCACCACGTCGGCAATGGCGCCGAATGCGCGCCGCGTGATGAGCGCGCCCGCCGCGGCCAGCGCCAGCAGCAGGGAAACGCCCAGGATCAGGAACAGCACGCTCGCCATGCCCACGGTGCGGTTCACGTCGTCGAGCGAGCCCGCGACCTGCACCGCCAGCAGCTTGCGATGTCCCGGCACGGGCACCGACACCATGCGGGTCGGCTCCTCGCCGAAGCCGTCCAGCGTCTCGAACACGGTCTCGCCGGCGGCCAGGCGCTCGCGCAGCACGGGCGGAATGGGCAGTTGCGCTTCGCCGAGGTTGCTGCTGCGCGCCAGCACGCGGCCTTCGGTGTCGACGATCTGCACCAGCCGGTCGAGCCGCACGAACGAAGGCGCGGCCGGGCCGGGCGGTGCCTCGTGCACGATGACCGCGTCGCCGGCATTCGCCGACAGCAGCATGCCGAGCTCGGTCTCGGCCAGCGCGAGCAGCGCCGCGTCGAGTTCGCCGTGCACGTTGCGCGAGAACACGAAGTACGAGCCGAGGGCGGCGATCGTCATCACCACCACGATCACGCTGACATGCGCCAGCGCCAGCCGCCTGCGGAAGCTAAGCAGCATGGCTGCCGCCGGGGTTGTCTTCGGCCAGCGCGAGCCTGAAGCCGCGCCCGCGCACGGTCTGGATCAGCGGCGGCGCCGGCGGTGCGTCGACCTTGCGCCGCAGGTTGCCGATGTGCACGTCGATCAGGTTGTCGATGGCGATCAGGTCGTCCTTCCACACCTGCTCGGCCAGGCGGGAGCGGCTCACCACCTCGCCGGCATGGCGCAGCAGGATCTGCAGGATGGCGAACTCCTTGTGCGTCAGGTCGAGCACCATGCCGCCGCGCATCACGCGCTGGCTCAGCGGATCGAGGCTCAGGTCGGCCAGCGCGAGCACCACGGGCCGCATGATCTCGGAGCGCCGCAGCAAGGCGCGCACGCGCGCCAGCAGTTCGTCGAAGGCGAATGGCTTGGTCAGGTAGTCGTCAGCACCGGTGTTCAGCCCGGCGACCCGGTCGCTCAGGGCGTCGCGGGCGGTGAGCATCAGCACCGGGGTCTTGCAGCCGCGCTGGCGCAGGTCGCGGCACAGGGTCAGGCCGTCCTTGCCGGGCAGCATCCAGTCGAGCACGATCAGGTCGTAGGCGATGACGAAGGCTTCCTCGTCGCCCTCCTCGGCCGTGTGCACCACATCGACCACGAAGCCCTCTTCCTGCAGCCCGCGGGCCAAAAGGCGGGCGGCCTTGCGGTCGTCTTCGATCAACAGAATTCTCATCGGGGTGGATCATGCCGCGCCCGGCGGGCGCCGTGCCCCCGATTCTGAAGAAAACTTCAGGATTTCTTGGGAGCTTCTTCAGTCGCGCTTTCTTAACCTCCTTTGGGGTGACGGGGGCGGATCAAGGGCACGGAAAGGGATTCCGTGCGCAGCGCGTCCGGCCCCAACGGATGTCCTGAGATGAAGAAAAAATCCCTCTACCAGATCACGCCAGCACGAATTTTCTTCGGCGTGCTGACCTGCGCGGCGCTGTGCGTCGACTCCTTCGACAACACCGCCCATGCGGCCACCGTGGCCGCCGCCCCGGCGCCGATGCTTGTTCGCCAGGGCAACCGGCTGAGCGTGCCCGACGGCTCGCCGCTGCGCGACCGGCTGCGCGTGGCCACCGTCGGCGAGCAGGCCTCGCCGCACGACGTGAGCCTGCCCGCCACGGTGGAAGCCAATCCGGCCAGCACCGTCAACGTGCTGCCGCCGCTGACCGGCAAGCTGGTCGAGCTGAAGGTGCGCCTGGGCGACACGGTCAAGCGCGGCCAGGTGCTGGCCACGATGACCTCGCCCGACCTGGCGCAGGCCGTGTCCGACGCGCAGAAGGCCCGCGACGCGCTCGAACTGGCGCAGCATGCGCTGGTGCGCGCGCGTGGCGTGAACGAGGCCGGCTCCAATGCAACCAAGGACGTGGAAGCGGCCCAGAGCGCCGTCGCGCAGCAGACGGCCGAACTGCGCCGCAGCGAGACGCGCCTGCGCAGCCTGGGCGCGGACGGCAGCGGCGCGCAGGCCGGCCAGCTGCTGAAGATCGTCGCGCCCATGTCCGGCACGGTCACCGCGCTGAATGCCGGCGCAGGCGCCAACCTGAACGACGCCACGGCCACGCTGATGACGGTGGCCAACCTCGACTCGGTCTGGGTGACGGTGAACGTGCCCGAGAACGTGGTGGGCGCGGTGGCGCCCGGCCAGAACGTGACGGTCACGCTGGCCGCCTACCCGGGCCGCCGCTTCACCGGCAAGGTCGGCTTCGTGAGTTCGGTGCTCGATGCCGACACGCGCCGCGCCAAGGCGCGCATCGTGTTTCCCAACCCCGACGGGCTGTTCAAGCCCAACATGTATGCGACAGCGGTGCTGGGGGTGCCGCAGGCGGCGCAGCCGCAGGTGCCGGCCTCGGCGCTGCTGATGAACAACGACGCCGTGAGCGTGTTCGTCGAGGCGGAGCCCTGGACCTTCGTGCGTCGCGTGGTCGAACTGGGCCGAGAAGACGGCGACCAGGTGCGCATTCGCAGCGGCCTGAATGCCGGCGAGCGTGTGGTGGTGCGTGGTGGTGTGCTGCTGAATGATTAATCTCATCATCACCCAGTTCTTTCGCCGCAGGCACCTGGTCTGGGCGATGTCCATCGCACTGGTGCTGCTCGGTGCCTGGTCGTGGACGCAGATGACGGTCGAGGCCTACCCCGACCTGGGCGACGTGACGGTGCAGGTCACGACCCAGGTCAACGGCCTGGCTTCGGAAGAAATAGAGCAGCAGATCACCACGCCGCTGGAGCGGGCGCTGAGCAACACGCCGGGGCTGGCCTCGATCCGCTCGAGCAGTACCTTCGGGCTCTCGCTGATCACGCTGACCTTCAAGGACGGCACAGACGACTATTTCGCGCGCCAGCGCGTGACCGAGCGTATCGGCCAGGTCTCGCTGCCTTCGGGCGCACAACCGGGGCTGGACCCGGTGGCGGGCCCGGCGGGCGAGATCTACCGCTACACGCTCGAGTCGGACATCAGGAACCTGATGGAGCTGTCCGAGATCCAGCGGTGGATCGTCATTCCGGGGCTGCGCCAGGTGGCCGGAGTGGTCAACATCACCAACTTCGGCGGCTTCACCAAGGAGTTCCAGCTCGAGCTGGACCCGGCAGCGCTGCAGAAATACGGCCTGGCGCTGAGCGACGTGGTGACGGCCATCAACAACAACAGCGCCAACGCCGGCGGCGGGCGCATCGCGCGCGGCGAGCAGAGCTACGTGGTGCGTGGCATCGGCCTCATCACCTCGCTGGACGACCTGGGCGCGGTGGTGGTGTCGCAGTCCGGCGGCTCGCCGGTGCTGGTGCGCGACCTGGGGCGCCTGCAGTTCGGCCACCAGGAGCGCGGCGGCATCCTGGGCAAGGACAGGAACCCCGACACCATCGAAGGCATCGTGCTGATGCTCAAGTACGAGAACCCGTCGCGGGTGCTAGAGGGCGTGCACAAGAAGATCGACGAGCTGCAGGCGCAGCTTGCGCCCATGGGCGTGAAGATCGTGCCCTACATCGACCGCGACGACCTGGTGAAGCTCACGGTCGACAAGGTGACGCACACGGTGCTCGAAGGCATGGCGCTGGTGTGCTTCGTGCTCATCCTTTTCCTGGGCAGCCCGCGCAGCGCGGTGGTGGCGGCGGTGGCGATTCCGATGTCGCTGGTCACGGTGTTCATCGTGATGCACTTCACCCGCATGCCGGCCAACCTGTTCTCGCTGGGCGCAATCGACTTCGGCATCATCGTGGACGGCGCCATCGTGGTGATGGAAGCCATCCTGCGGCGGCGCGAGGAAGAGCCCCACGCCACGCTGACCGAGGGCAACATCCTCGAGACGGTGAGCCATGTGTCGGGGCCGATCTTCTTCGCCACGCTGATCATCATCACGGCCTACTTTCCGCTGTTCGCCTTCGAGCGCGCCGAGGGCAAGCTGTTCAAGCCGATGGCCTTCACCGTGGGCTACGCGCTGGTGGGCGCGCTGCTGTGCGCGATCACGCTGATTCCCAGCCTGGCCTACGTGGCGCTGCGCAAGCCGATGAAGCCCTTCGTCAACAAGCCGCTGGTGTGGCTCACGGGCGCCTACCGGCGCGTGCTGGGCCACCTGCTGCGGGTGCCGGCCATCGCCTATGCGCTGAGCATCGCCGCGCTGGCCGCGGTGGCGATCCTGGGCGCCACAGCCGGGCGCGAGTTCCTGCCCGACATCGACGAAGGCGCGCTGTGGCTGCAGGTGCAGCTGCCGTCGGGCCTGTCGCTGGACAAGGCCAGCGAAATGACCGCGGAGCTGCGCCACGTCCTGCTCGAGTACCCCGAGGTTTCCTACGTGGTGACGCAGCTGGGCCGCAACGACGACGGCACCGACCCCTGGACGCCTTCGCACGTGGAAGTGCCCGTGGGCCTGAAGCCCTACAGCGAGTGGCCTGCGGGCGTGAACAAGGCCGCCTTCGTGCGCACGCTGAACGAGCGCTTCTCGAAGATGCCGGGCTTCGACGTGGGCATCAGCCAGCCGATCATCGACGGCGTGAACGACGCCGTGGGCGGCGCGCACAGCCCGCTGGTGCTGCGCATCTATGGCGACGACCTGAAGGAAAGCCGGCGCATCGGCAACGAGATCGTCGACCTGCTGCACACCGTGCGCGGCACCGCGTCGGCGTCGCTGTTCCAGGAGCCGCCGATTCCGCAGGTGGTCATCAAGCTCGACCGCGAAGCCGCGGCCCGGCTGGGCGTGAACGCGAACGACGTGGCCAGCCTGGTGCAGACCGGCATGGGCGGCGCGCCCGTCATCACCGTGTACAGCGGCGACCGCACCTACAACGTGACCGTCAAGCTGCCGAAGTCGGCCAAGAGCGGCACCGAGGCCATCGGCTCGCTGCTGCTCAATGGCGCGGGCGGCGCCAAGGTACCGCTGTCGCAGGTGGCCAGCGTGAAGCTGCAGACCGGCGAGAGCACCATTTCGCACGAGCTCAATTCGCGCCAGATCACGGTGCGCATCGACAACCGCGGCCGCGACCTCGCCTCCTACCTGGTGGAAGCGCAGGAGCGCATCGCCAAGGACGTGAAGTTCGACCATGCCAAGTTCCGGCTGCAGTGGGCCGGCCAGTTCGAGAACCAGCAGCGGGCACAGGCGCGCCTGGCGGTGTCGCTGCTGATCGTGGTGTCGATCATGGCGGTGCTGCTGTTCTTCCAGTTCGGCAAGATCCGGCACGTGGCGCTGATCCTGGGCGTGGTGCCGATGGCCACGCTGGGCGGGTTGATCGCGGTGCACGTGGCGGGAGAAACGCTCAACGTGGCCACGGCAGTGGGCTTCATCGCGCTGTTCGGCGTGTCGATACAGAACGGGATCATCATGGTCGCGAACTTCCGGCGCGTGCGCGGCGAAGGGCTGGCGCTGGAGGCCTCGGTGCTCGAAGGCGCGACCGAGCGGCTGCGGCCGGTGCTCATGACGGCCACCGTGGCGTCCATCGGCATGCTGCCGGCGGCGCTGGCCACGGGCGTGGGCACCGACGTGCAGCGCGGCCTGGCCACGGTGGTGGTCGGCGGTCTGGTGGTGTCGACGCTGCTGACGCTGTTCATCCTGCCGACGCTGTTCTTCGCGCTGGAGCGCCTGTTCGAGCGCAAGGGCTGGGGCCTACGCTCGCGCCGCGACCGTTGAGCAAGGCGAGGAAAAAAATCATGACCAAGAAGACAAGCCTTGCAATGCCCGTGGCGGCCGGCATCGCGCTGCTGCTGGCCGGCTGCGCGGCAGGGCCCGACTATGCGCGTCCGCCGCTGAACCTGCCGGCGCAGTACACATCCGCGCCCGCCGGCAGCACCGAAGCCGAGGGCGTGCCGCTGCCCCGCTTCTCGCCCGAGCTCGACGTGCCGGCCCAGTGGTGGCAGGCCTTTCGCTCGGAACCGCTGAATGCGCTGGTGGCGCAGAGCCTGGCCGGCAACCCGACCATCGAGGCCGCCGATGCCGCGCTGCGCGTGGCGCAGGAGAACGAGGCCGCCGACCGCGCCGCCTTCTGGCCGAGCGTGGCGCTGGGCTACTCGCCCACCCGGCAGCGCGTGGCCGGCGCGGTGGCGAGCCCGGTGTCGTCGAACGCGAACCTCTACACGCTGCACACGGCGCAGGTGACCGTGTCCTATACGCCCGACGTGTTCGGCGCCACGCGCCGGCAGGTCGAAGGTGCGCAGGCGCAGACCGAGCAGCAGCGCTTCCAGACGCTGGCCGCCAGGCTCTCGCTGAGCAGCAACGTGGTGGCGGCGGCAATCACCGAAGCCTCGCTGCGCGCCCAGCAGCGCGCCACGCTGGCGATCATCGCGGACCAGAAGGAAGTGCTGCAGGCCTACCGCAAGCAACTGGGCCTGGGCCAGGTCGCGGTGGCCGACGTGGACGCACAGGAAGCCTCGCTGGCCGCCACCGAGGCCACCCTGCCCCCGATCGACAAGCAACTGGCGCAGCAGCGCAACCTGCTGGCCACGCTGGCCGGCCGCTATCCCAGCGAAGGCGTGGCGGCGCATTTCGAGCTCGACGCGCTGCAGCTGCCCGGAGAACTGCCGCAAACGCTGCCGTCCACGCTGGTCGAGCACCGACCCGACGTGCGCGCCGCAGAGGCGCAGCTGCAGGCCGCCAGCGCCGCCATCGGCGTGGCGGTGGCCGCGCGGCTGCCCAATGTGACGCTGGGCGCGAGCTACGGATCGTCGGCCTACACGCTGTCGCAGCTCTTCAAGTCGTCGTCGCTGTTCTGGAGTCTGGCGGGCAACGTGACGCAGACGGTGTTCGACGGCGGTGCGCTCAAGCACCGCGAAGCGGCCGCCCGCGCTTCGTTCGACCAGGCGGCAGCGCAGTACCGCGCCACGGTGCTGAGCGCCTTCCAGGACGTGGCCAATGCGCTCGAAGCCATCGACGCGGACACCCGCGCGCTGCAGGCGGCCCTGAAGGCCGAGCGCACCGCATCGCAGAGCCTGGCGCGCACGCGCACGCAGGTGCGGCTGGGCGACGCCAGCCCGCTGGCGCTGCGCATCGCCCAGCAGGCCGAGCAACAGGCGCAGCTCAACCTCGTGCAGGCGCGCACGCTCCGGCTGACGGATGCGGCGGCGCTCTTCCAGGCGCTGGGCGGCGGCTGGTGGAACGCACCGCCTGCGCGGCTTGCCGATTCTTCTTCGTCCTCCGCTCCCTTCCCCGCATCGAAACCCGCATTGCCATGAACATCATTCGCCATGAGATGGGTCCCCGCTTCAGCGAGATGGTGACCGTCGACCTGGGCACCGCCCGCCTGATCTATCTGTCGGGCCAGGTGGCGGAAAACCCGTCGCTCGACATCACGGGCCAGATGCGCGAGATCCTGCACCACATCGACGACATGCTCGCCACGCAGGGCGCCACCCGCAAGGACCTGGTGAGCGTCACCATCTACCTGCGCACCGTGGGCGACTACGAGGCCATGAACTCGGTGTGGGACGAATGGGTGCCCGCGGGCCACACGCCGGCGCGCGCCACGGTCGGGGCCAGGCTGATCGACTCCGAATACCGCGTCGAGATCCAGGCCACCGCGGCCATCGGCGCCGCTGCGGGGTCGGCGCCGTGACGCCCGCTGCGCGCGCCGTGGTGCTGTGCGCACTCGCGCTCGGCGGCTGCACCGCATTCGATGCCCACTCTCTGGACCACGCAGCGCACGCGTCAGGCTGGCGCGCCGCGCAGGTCGTCGACGTGGGCCGCGCGGCCGATCTGGCGGGCACGGTCGACCGCGACTGCGGCACCGGCGACGGGCCCGATGCGCCTTACGCCGTCGTGCGCTACCGCAACGGCGGCGTGCGCTCGCGCTCGCTGGGCACCGGAAGGCTGCCCGCCGGGCCGGTGCCCAAAGTGGGCGACAGGGTGGAAGTGAACATCCTCGACTGCGCGGCGCCGCTGGCGTTCGCCGGGCAGGCAGGGCCGGCGGATCAGAGCGGCAGCGTCCCGGGCACGCCGTCGCGCTGAAGCCAGTCCTCGAACTCGTCGGACAGCCGCTGCGCCTCGCGCGTGGCCTGGCTCCAGGCCGCGATGCGCGCCGGCGCGTCGCTGGCGAAGCGGATGAAATCCTTGCGGTCGGGCAGCTTGCCGTTGGGCAGCTTCTTCACCCATTCAGGGTCGGGCGCGAGCACCACCATGCGGTCGAGGAAGCCGCTGGCCTTGTGGCGCCAGCGCAGCCCCTTGTCGAGCCAGCCCGGCACCACCGCCTGCTGGAAATGCGGGTAGAGCACCAGGCCGTCGTCGGCCCCGTCATGTGCAGATTGGTAGTCCAGGTGCAGGTGGTAGTCGGTGATGCCGCCGTCCCAGTAGGCGCCGCGCGGCGCGCCCGGAATGTCGTGCACCGCCGCCAGCAGGAACGGAATGGAGCACGAGGCCTGCAGCACCATGTTGAAGTTGGCTTCGCTCAGCGCATGCTGGCGCGTGCGGAAGTCCCGCGTGCCGAAAGGCAGCGCCGCGCCCGGCGTGGAAAACACGCAGCGCTCCAGCCACGCGCCCAGCCCCTTGCGGTGCAGGCTGTTGGTGGCAAAGGCACCCAGGTAGCCCACCGGCGTGCGCGCCCTGCCCTCGCGCCCGAGGATGTGGCGCCCGCGTGACGTCACCACGTGCAGGCGGTAGCGCGGATGGTTCAGCACCTCGGCGATGCGTCCGCCGTAGAAATCGTCGAGGCTCTCGGCAAAGCGCTCGCTCAGCTGCCGCGGGCTGAGCCGCTTCTGCCCCGGCGGCACCTCGAACTGCTGGCGCACGTAGTCGTGCTCGAATCGCTGGAACGCCGCCTCGGGGTCCGTCAGGCAGGCCGTCGACAGCCGCCACGCGCCGATGGAGGCGCCCACCAGGTGCACCTGCTGGCTGCTCCGCGTGAGCCAGCGGCCGAAGATGAAGCGGTCGAGCGGCCCGAGGATCAGGCCCTTGGGCCCACCCGCCGCGCCGGGGATGGTGCGCACGTCCTGCGGGCGCAGGCCGTGTTGCTCGATGTGCTTGCGGCCCGCGGGGCCGGCGTAGATGCGCAGTGCTTTCATGCCCGCGTGTATTCGAAGGGATTGAGTATTTCGACACCGAACCCCGCGAAGTCATTCACGTTGCGGGTTACCACGGTCAGCGCGTGCTGCTTTGCCGTGGCGGCAATCATCGCGTCCTCGTACAGCGTGTTCGAGCTGCGATGCATCAGTTTCGCCCAGAGCCTGAAGGTCTCCGCGTCCATGGGAAGCACGTTGTACGACGCAGCGACCAGCGAGGCCCATTGTTCGATCTCGCTGGCCTTCGCAGCGTCCTGTTCGCGCGTGAGTTCGATGCCGGCCTGGATCTCTCCGAGCGTCACCGCCGCCAGATGAAGGTCGCTGTCTGCAACAGGCGTGAGCCACTCGAGTACCGCCCCATGCGGACGAGGCCGGCGAAGCTCGGAAATCACGTTCGTGTCCAGCAGGTACATGCCGGCCTCAGCGCATGGGAGTGACGCTGCGCCTGCGCGCGGCGCCCCGTTGCGGGACCAGGAACTCGGTGCGTGCGTCCGCCGAAAGAAGCAGCTCCTTGAGCGACGGCTTGGCAGTCGCATGCAAACGCCGCCATTCCGCTGCCGGAACGAGCACGGCCACCTCGGCGCCTCGCTTCGTCACCATTTGCGGCCCCTCGACCAGGGAGGCCTCGAGGAACTCGCTGAAACGCGCCTTGGCGTCCTGCACCGGCCAGGTTTTCATGACAACCACCCATCAAACTAGTTAGATGACTAGTTTAACAGGCGCATTTCACTCGGCTTCTGCTTACTTGCGCAGCCCCTGCAGCTTGGCGAACGCGCTGGCCATCTGGCCTGCCGGCTGCGGCGAGTTGTCGCGGCGGCCTTGCTGCTGCTGGCCGCGTCCCGCGCCTTCGAAGCGGTTGTCGCGCGGGCCGTCGCGGCGCGCGGGCGCCGCATCGAGCTTCATCGACAGGCCGATGCGCTTGCGCGCCACGTCCACTTCCATCACCTTGACCTTGACGATGTCGCCGGTCTTGACGACTTCGCGCGCGTCGTTCACGAACTTGTGGCTCAGCTGGCTCACGTGGACCAGGCCGTCCTGGTGCACGCCGAGGTCGACGAAGGCGCCGAACTGGGCCACGTTGCTCACGGTGCCCTCGAGGATCATGCCTTCCTTCAGGTCGGCGATGTCGTCCACGCCGTCGTTGAAGCGCGCCACCTTGAAGTCGGGGCGCGGGTCGCGGCCGGGCTTCTCCAATTCGCCCAGGATGTCCTTGACCGTGATGACGCCGAATTTCTCATTGGCGAACAGCTCGGGCTTCAGCGTCTTGAGCATCTCGGCGCGGCCCATCAGCTCGGCGATGGGCTTGCCGGTCTTCACGATGATCTGCTCGACCAGCGGATAGGTTTCAGGGTGCACGCCGGTCACGTCCAGCGGATCGGTGCCGCCGCGAATGCGCAGGAAGCCCGCGCTCTGCTCGAAGGCCTTGGGGCCGAAGCCGGTCACGTCCAGCAGTTGCTTGCGGGTGGCGAAGGCGCCGTTGGCCTCGCGCCAGCGCACCACAGCCTTGGCCACGCTGGCCGACAGGCCCGAAACGCGGCTGAGCAGCGGCACGCTCGCGGTGTTCAGGTCCACGCCCACCGAGTTCACGCAGTCTTCGACCACGGCCTGCAGGGTGCGGGCGAGTTCGCTCTGGTTCACGTCGTGCTGGTATTGGCCCACGCCGATGCTCTTGGGGTCGATCTTCACGAGCTCGGCCAGGGGGTCTTGCAGGCGCCGCGCGATGGAGGCGGCGCCGCGCAGGCTCACGTCGACGTCGGGCATTTCCTGCGAGGCGAATTCGCTGGCCGAATACACCGAGGCGCCGGCCTCGCTCACCACCACCTTGTCGACCTTGATCTCGGGCGCGCCGGCCTGCGCGGCCATCCTGGCCAGCAGCTTGATGAGGTCGGCGGCCAGCTTGTCGGTCTCGCGGCTGGCGGTTCCGTTGCCGATGGCGATCAGGTTCACGCCGTGCTTGGCGCACAGCTTGCCCAGCGTATGCAGCGAGCCTTCCCAGTCCTTGCGCGGCTCGTGCGGGAACACGGTGGCGGTCTCGACCAGCTTGCCGGTGGAATCGACCACGGCCACCTTCACGCCGGTGCGGATGCCGGGGTCCAGGCCCATCACGACGCGCGGGCCGGCGGGCGCGGCCAGCAGCAGGTCGCGCAGGTTGTCGGCGAACACCTTGATGGCGACCTTCTCGGCCTCTTCGCGCAGGCGGGTGAACAGGTCGCGCTCGGTCGACAGGGCCAGCTTGACGCGCCAGGTCCAGGCCACGCACTTGCGCAGCAGGTCGTCCGCCGGGCGGCCGGCATGGCTCCAGCCCAGGTGCAGCGCGATGCGGCCTTCGGCGATGCTGGGCTTGCCCGGCTCGGGCTCGACCGGCAGCACCAGCTTGGCGTCGAGGATGTCGAGCGCGCGGCCGCGGAACACGGCCAGCGCACGGTGCGACGGCACGCGGCCGATGGGCTCGTCGTACTCGAAGTAGTCGCGGAACTTGGCCACGTCGGCGTTGTTCTCGTCCTTGCCGGACATCAGGCTGGACTTGAGCAGGCCTTCGGCCCACAGCCATTCGCGCAGGCCCTGCACCAGGGCGGCGTCTTCGGCCCAGCGCTCGGAAAGAATGTCGCGCACGCCGTCGAGCACGAGCGGCACGGTGGAGAAATCGGGACCCGGCTTGCCGTCGTCCAGCGTGGTGGCAGGCTGCAGGAAGGCCTTGGCTTCCACCGCGGGGTCGAGCGTGGGGTCGGTCAGCAGCTTGTCGGCCAAGGGCTCGATGCCGAATTCGCGGGCGATCTGGCCCTTGGTGCGGCGCTTCTGCTTGAACGGCAGGTAAAGGTCTTCCAGCTCCTGCTTGGTCGGCGCGAATTCGATCGCGGCACGCAGCTCGGGGGTCAGCTTGCCTTGTTCGTCGATGGCCTTGAGCACCGCCACGCGGCGGTCTTCGAGTTCGCGCAGGTAGGAAAGGCGGGCTTCCAGCTCACGCAGCTGCGTGTCGTCGAGGCCGTCGGTGGCTTCCTTGCGGTAGCGGGCGATGAACGGAACCGTGGCGCCTCCGTCGAGCAGTTCGACGGCGGCCTTCACCTGGTTCTCGCCGACCTTGATTTCGGCGGCGAGCTGGCGAATGATTTTCTGCATGTCTTGAGCGCGTCCCTGGCAAAGCGCGGGAGTTTGCCATAGGCGCGAATGCGGGCCGCCCGCCCGGCCCGGCGGGGGTGTTACAGCATGCTTTCGGACTCGGGCCGGTTCCCGGCCTGCGTGGCTTCCTTGCCGGGCTCGCAGGGCACCAGCAGGCGCACGCTGAGCCCTTGCGGCGCGACATCGGTCACGACCAGTTCGCCTCCGATGGCTTCGGCGCGCGCATGCATGCTGCGCAGGCCCTTGCCGAGGTGCTCCGGCCGCTGGCCGGCCGCGGCGCCGATGCCGCGTCCGTTGTCGCGCACCTCGAGCACCAGGCGCCGGGGAGTGACTTGCAGCCCGAAATGCAGTTCGACGCGTGTCGCTTGCGAGTGGCGCAGTGCGTTCGAAAGCGCCTCCTGTGCCACCCGGCAGATCTGCATCGTGGCTTCAGGCGGCAGAGGCTGGTCATGCGCCGCATCGGCGATGTCCCATACCAGGGCGACACCCAGCCTGTCGAAGGCGGGCCGCAGCCGGTAGCGCAGGTGGGCCAGCCGCTCGACGGCGGTGGCGGTGGTCTGGTCGTCCAGGTCGTCCACCGTCATCTGGAGTTCGAGCAGGCAGGCCTGCAGCGCCATCGACAGGCTGTCGGGGGCCGTGGCGGCCTTCGGGTCCTGGCTGGCCAGCAGCGCCACCAGCCGGGAGCCGACGCCGTCGTGCAGGTCGTTGGCGATGCGCCGGCGCTCGGCCAGCACCGCGTCCATCAGCCGGCCGCGCGCCACGCGGCGCTGGGAGAAGTACCAGATGCTCACGATCGCGCCCAGCACCGCCACGTTGAGCGCCTGCAGCGCCCAGAAGGCGGCGGGCATGTCGTGCGCCATCACGGTGATGGTGGAGGTGGCCCGCAGCACCTGCGCCGTCACCGGTGTGAGATGCATCGCCGCTGCCAGCCCGGCCCACATGAGCACCCGGCGGCGGGGAATGCGCGGCCACAGCCAGGTCAGCAGCGTGCACCACGAGGCTATCGACAGCCACACATACTGGTCTTCCAGGAAGTGCGGTAGGTGAAAGACCTGCGGCGTGAGCATTGCGCCCCCTAGAGCAGGCCCCGGTGGGACGCGAAGCTCACCGCCTGGGCCCGGGTGTGTGCGTGCAGCTTGCGGTAGATGTTCTTGACGTGGGCGTTAACCGTCTGGGCACTGATGGTGAGCTGCAGTGCGATCTCTTCGGTGACATACCCTGTCGCAACAAGTCGCAACACTTCGCGCTCCCGTGCCGATAACGTCGCCTTGCTGTCCGGCGGGCGCACAGGGTTGACGTTGGAGCGCTTGTGATCGAGGTGCACGAGCAGCCGGCGGGCCAGCCGGGGGGTGATGGCGGCGCCCCCGTTGACCACCTGCAGCACGGCCTGGGCATAGCTCTGGAACCATGCGTTCTTGACCAGGTAGCCCGATGCGCCGAGCTCGAAGGCGTGCAGCACTTGGGGTTCGTCCTCGAGCGCAGAGATGACGATGATCTCGGCCGCGCTGCGGTGTTTCTTGGCCTCTTCGATCAGCTCGAATCCGCTGCCGTCACCGAGGCGGATGTCCACCATCAGCACGTCGAATTCATGCTGCATCAGCAGGCGCCGTCCTTCGCGCAGGGTGCCGGCCTGGCCTTCGAGCTGGATGCGCAGGTCGCTCAGCAATTCCTGTGCGATGACGCGTCTCACGAAGGGGTCGTCGTCGACCAGAAGAACCCGCACCGGCTTGGTCTCCTGACCGGTCAGAAAGTCAGGCCATGGAAGTGTGTCGGCGGACGGTGCGAGCAGCCCGCCGAACTGTCCGGGGGTGGCATATTTCCTAGCCCCAGTTCCGATGTCTGTCAATGAAATGTCGAGTTCGCTTTCCATTCCAACCCCTTTGTGACAAATGGACTACCGTGTTCGTGACCAAAAGTTAATTCATTTCTACTCAAAATCTCGAACTAAGTTTTTTTGTTTACTTTGGTTGCATTCTGTTGCGAGTCTGCTCCGGTGTCCAACGAAAGTTGTATTTTTTGGGTTTGCCGTCGCATGTGGAAGCGGTTTCAGGCACCTGTTCCGCAAGGCCTCATCCACTCCTTTCGCTATAGCCTCGCATTACCCAGCCTGAGGCATTTTTCTATCCCTCCTCGACGCTGAAACTGCCCTCCGGTCGCCACGGAAACATTTCATTCCGCGTTCACAGACCGCTAGTTGATAGCCGGATGGTCCGGCGATCAGGTTCGTTTCACACACTTTCGAGGAAGCATCATGAAGAAGACTCTCATTGCCATCGCAGTGGTTCTGGTTGGAAGCGTTGCCTCGGCAACCAGCACGACCGCACTGGCCGCCACAAGCACGTCCACCGGCTCGTCCAGCTCCGCTGGATCGACGGCAGCCAGTTCCGGCACGGGCAGTGCATTGAGCTACAACGCAGCCAATTCCAGCTCGTCGGCCAGCGCCAACGCAGCAGGCGGCGCAGTCAGCTTCCCCGGCATCCGCCTCGGCGGTGCAACGGCCGGCGGCACGGCAACCACGCAAGGCTCGGTCACCAGCATGGCCGTGACGACGGGCAACGGCCTCGCAATCGGCGGCGCCAACGCTTCGGCCAATGCCGGCGCGGCTTCCAACGCCAACTACAGCGCTGGCGGCTCGAACCCCATCAGCGGCAGTGCAGGCGGCAGCGCCAGTTCGGTCACCAACAACACGGCCGCGACAGCTGCCGGTCCTGGCGGCGGCCTGGCCATCGTGACCCGCACTTCGGGCACGACCTCGGGCTACAGCGCTTCCTCCGGCGCTGTCAACGGCTTCGTCAACGGCACCACCACGTCGGCCACCGCAGGCTCGACCGGCGGCTCCTTCGGCGTGACGAACATCCACCTCGGCAACGCCGGCACCTTCAGCAACGGTGGCGGCACCGGCGGCCTGGCCGGCTCCACCGCGACCGCATCGGCACCCTGAACTTCAGATGTAGCGTTTGCTGGACTCGGAAATGGGGAGGGGCTGCGGCCCCTCCCCCGGCCTTCAAAGGAGTTGAGAAAATGAAAAAATTGCTTTTCCTCGCATTGCTGGCGGTCTCGGCGGCGGCAATGGGTCAGACGACGGCAGGCGGCGCGAACAACGGCTCGAGCAGCTCGGCCACCACCTCTGCCCAGGGCAACAACCAGGCCGTGACGTTCTCCGGCCCCGCGAACACCACATCGAGCGTGACGAGCACCCAGAACGTCAACAGCAGCGGCACGACGGGTGTCGAGTACGGTGGCAGTTACACGATCAAGAACGTGCCGTCGGTCAACGGCCCCAACCTCACCACCAGCAACGACACCTGCATGGGCAGCACCAGCGCGAGCGCCAACGGGCCCGGTGTCGGCCTCAGTTTCGGCACCACCTGGACGGACGAGCACTGCAAGCGCCTGAAGATGAGCCGCGAGCTCTGGAACAAGGGCATGAAGGCGGCATCGCTTGCAATGGACTGCATGGACCCGGCGGCCCAGGCGGCGCTGGAGATGACCGGCACCAAGTGCCCGCAATCGATGACAGCGGACGAACGCGTGAGCGCCTACGGCCCGCAAGCCTCGTCGGCGGGCGCGCCCACGGTTTCCTCGACGCGCCCCGCAGCCCCTGTGGCCCCCGTCGCTTCCGCGCCCACGCCTCCTGTGGCGATGGCACCGCCGGCGTCGGTGACCGCCCCGCCACCAGCACCCGTCGCGGTCGTGCAGCCGGCCGCGCCTCCGGTGGCTGCGGCCGAACCTGCGGCCGTGGTCTCCATGCCGGTCTCCAGCGCGACGGTGACGGCCATCGACGCCAATGAGGTGGCGGCCGCCCTGCGCGCGCAGCGCATCCTGTCGGCGGAGCCGGTCGGCGACATCGCCGCCGCGCCGCAATCAGCGGCGTACCCGCAGTGAGCGCGCGGAGTCCATGATGACCAGGACCGTATTTCTCTGGACGGCCGCCTGTTGCCTGGCAACAGCCGCGGCGGCCGCACCGCCGCCCTTGGACACGCTGCGCATCCAGCGCATGAACATGGGCAGCGGCCTGCAGAACGCGCCCGGCACCGACAGGGCCCAGCCGGTAGGCGACCTGGGCGTGTGGCATGTGCCGCAGTACATGCCCGGCTACCCGACGGCAGCGACCATCTGGCCGCGCGTCGTCATCATCCAGTGCGAAGGCGACGTGTGCCCCGGCTACGAGGTGACGCCGGAGCTGGGCCGCGGCGAATATCTGTTCTTCCTGCCGACGCGCAAGTAGCGTCGGCGGCAGGCGCCGCGTGAGCCGCGCCTTGCCTTAACCTTCGCGGATGACACCTTTCGCGAGCCTTCTGCGCGTTCTCCGTGCCCTTGTTCGGGCCCTGGGCACCGCGCTCCTCGTTCCGCTGCTGCTTTTCGAGGAATGGGGCTGGGAGCCGCTGGCCGCGCTCATGGCTCGGCTCGCGCGGCTTCCCCTCTGGGCGCGCCTCGAAAACCAGCTGCGCCAACTGCCGCCCTGGGGCGCGCTGCTGGCCTTCTTCGTGCCGGTGCTGTTGCTGCTGCCGGTGAAGGTGCTCGCGCTCTTCCTCTTCAGCCGCGGCCATGCCGCCACCGCGCTCACCGTGCTGGTGCTCGCCAAGCTGGTAGGCACGGCCATCGTGGCGCGGATCTTCCAGCTGGTCGAGCGGCCGCTGATGCGCATTCCGTGGTTCGCGCGCTGGTATCCGCGCTGGAAAGCCTGGAAAGACCGGGTGCTCACGGTCGTTCGGCAGAACCGGCCGTGGCGGATCGTGCGCGCGCTCAAAGGACGCATCGCGCGGGGATGGCGGCGCTTCAGGGAGGATTGATCTAGTTTTACCCGGGTTTATTGCCGACTTAATTTAATCCGGGTAATATTCGGCGCATGAACCTGTCATCCGAAAGCAGGCGTGCGCTGAGCCGCCAATACAAGGAATCCGTGCGCCCGGCAGGCGTCTTCGTCGTGCGCAACACTGTGAACGGCCGTGTCTACGTGGCCGGCAGCCTCGACGTCGAGGGGGCCATGAACCGTGCGCGCTTCGAGCTCGGCTTGGGCTCCCACCGCTGCAAGCCCCTGGGGCAGGACTGGGCCGCGCAGGGTGCGGCGCATTTCAGCTTCGAGGTGATGGACAGGGTCAAGGAGCGCGAGGACGACCCCGCCTTCGATCGCAAGGCCGAGCTCGAAAAGCTGCTGGCGCTCTGGCAGGAGGAACTGCAGTGCTTCGGCGAGAAGGGCTACAACAAGCCATGAGCACCGACGCCCTCTCCTTCTGCCTGGACCTCGGCCATGCCCACGCCCGTCTGGCGCTGAAGCTGGACGACGACCTCGGTGCTTTCCACGGCTTGAATTTCGCCGACTTCACCCTCCTCTATCTGTTGTTGCGCGCGGAGCAAGGCCGCATGCCGATGGCAGACCTGGCGCGCACGCTCGGGCTGCCGATGTCGGCGCTGATCCGCAGGATGCTGCTGCTCGAGAAAACGGGCCTGGCCGAACGCGCGACCGGTGCCGGCACCGACCACCGCCGCCATGCCGCACTTCGCTCCGGCGGTCGGCAGCTGGTGCGCGATGCGGTCGTCACAGTCGAGGCGCACTGCAGGCAGGCGCTCCGCGCCATCGATCAGCGGCAGTTGTCCGACGCCCACGCCGCGCTGCGGGCGATATGAGAGATGCCGGAGGGACAGCGCGGCGCACACGTGGGCGCCGCAGCGGGTAGATTACGCAACTCGTTTCTCCCGGCCTCCTCTTTCGACAGGAATCAGGAAACACAACATCCGCATGTCACCAGACACCCCTCCCACCATCCTCACGGTGTTCTTCGATTTCCGGCGCATCGCACGCGGCACCCGAGCCGAAGTGCTCGACCAGCTTCGTCGCCGCGACGACCCCGGACCCTATCTCGTGTTCGACGACCAGACCGGTGCGCAGCTCGACCTCGACCTGCGCGAACTGCCCGACCCCGAAGCCGAACACCGCGACGAAGCGCCACGCGGCGTCGGCCGCCCCAAGCTCGGCGTGGTCGCGCGCGAAGTCACGCTGCTGCCGCGACACTGGGACTGGCTCGGCCGCCAGCCCGGCGGCGCCTCGGTCGCGCTGCGCAAGCTGGTCGACGAAGCGCGCCGCGTGCATGCCGACCGGGACGTCGTGCGCGCCACGCGCGAAACCACCTATCGCGTCATGACCGCCATCGCAGGCAACCTGCCCGGCTTCGAGGAAGCCACGCGCGCCCTGTTCGCCGGCGAGGAGCAACGTTTCGGCCACCTGATCGAACCCTGGCCCGCCGACCTGCGCGCCTACCTGCAGGAACTGTCCGCGCCCGGCTGGAGCCATGAATGAGAGTACCCACTGAAGCCCCCGGCACCACGGGCCCCAGCGGCATGAAGGGCGTGCCGGTCGCGCCCGCCGGCGCCGCGCGGCCTTTGTGGAAGGTCTTTCTTTTCTTCCTTGCGCCGATGTTGCTCAGCAACATCCTGCAATCGCTTTCGGGCACGCTCAACAACATCTACGTCGGGCAGATGCTCGGCGTGAGCGCGCTGGCGGCCGTGTCGAGCTTCTTCCCGGTGATGTTCTTCTTCATCGCCTTCATCATCGGCCTGGGCGCCGGCGCCTCGGTGCTGATCGGCCAGGCCTGGGGCGCGCGCGACGCCGCCAAGGCCAAGGCCGTGGCCGGCACCACGCTCACCGTGGGCGTGCTGGCGGGCCTCGTCATCGCCGTGTTCGGCGGCGCCTTCACCACGCCGATGCTGGCTTCGCTCGGCACGCCGCCCGACGTGCTGGCCGACTCCACGCGCTACGCCCGCATCATGCTGATCGCGATGCCGGGGGTGTTCGTGTTCCTGCTGGCCACCGCCATGCTGCGCGGCGTTGGGGACACCGTCACGCCGCTGCTCACGCTGATGATCTCGACGCTGATCGGGCTGGTCGTCACGCCCGCGCTCATCCGCGGCTGGGGCGGCCTGCCGCAGCTGGGCGTGGCGAGCGGCGCCTGGGCCTCGGTGCTCTCGTTCGCGGTGGCGACCACCTGGCTCGGCTTCCGGCTGCGCCAGCGCAAGAGCCCGCTGGCGCCCGACGCGGAGTTCCTGCGCCACCTGCGCATCCAGCCGCAGCTGCTGAAGGCGGTGCTCAAGATCGGCGTGCCCACGGGCGTGCAGATGATCGTGGTCGCGCTGGCCGAAGTGGTGCTGCTGTCGATGGTCAACAGCTACGGCTCCAGCGCCACGGCCGCCTACGGCGCGGTGAACCAGGTGGTGGCGTACGTGCAGTTCCCGGCCATCTCGATCGCCATCACCGCGTCGATCCTCGGCGCGCAGGCCATCGGCGCCGGCCGCGCCAACCGGCTCGGCGACATCGCCAAGACTGCGCTGCTGATGAACGTCGTGCTGACCGGCAGCCTGGTGGTGCTGGGCTACCTGTTCTCGCGCCATTTGATGGCGTTCTTCATCACGAGCGAGCCGGTGCTCGAGATCGCGCAGACGCTGCTGCACATCATGCTATGGAGCCTGGTGATCTTCGGCATGGCTTCGGCGCTGTCGGGGATCATGCGCGCCAGCGGCTCGGTGCTGGTGCCGACGCTGATCTCCATCGTCTGCATCCTGGGCGTGGAGGTGCCGGTGGCGTATGCCATGAGCCACCGCATCGGACTGGACGGCATCTGGATCGCCTATCCCGTAACCTTCGGCGCGATGCTGCTGCTGCAGACCGCGTACTACCAGCTGGTCTGGCGCAAGAAGGCGATCCACCGGCTGGTGTAGCCGCCGGCAGGGCCACGGCGGCGGCGGATCACTCCCCGTCGTAGGCCTTGCGCACCTCGGCGATGTCGAGCTTGACCATCTTCATCATCGCCTGCATCGCACGCGCGGCCTTGGCCGCATCCTTGTCCTGGAACATCTGGACCAGGCCGTCGGGCACGATCTGCCAGGACACGCCGTAGCGGTCGGTGAGCCAGCCGCACTGCACCGGCTCGCCGCCGCCTTCGAGCAGCCTGTTCCAGTAGTTGTCGACCTCGGCCTGGGTCTTGCACCGCAGGTACATCGAGATGGCCGGGGTGAACTTGTATTGCGGCCCGCCGTTGATCACCATGAACTCCTGGCCTTCGAGTTCGAAGGTCGCGGTGAGCAGTTGCCCCTTCAGTGCGGGGTTGGTGTCGCCCCAGAGCAGTTTGTCGGTCACGCGCGAGTCCGGAAATATGCCGGTGTAGAACTTCAGCGCGTCTTCGCCGTTGCGGTCGAACCATAGGCAGGGAACGATCTTTTGCATGCGGGTCTCCTTTGCTTCAACGATGAACCGGAGAGTTCAATATCGACGCGGTGCGTGCGCCCTGTCAACCCGGCCAACGCCTGCCGGCCCGCGCACGAAGGCAGAATGGAAAACCAAAGGACGCCCATGACCACGACCAACCCGTCGACACCCGAAGCCGCCCGCGCCTATGCCGTCGAGATGCACGGCGACCAGAAATACGGCGTGCACCCGTACGTGCACCACCTCGACGCCGTCGCCGCCCTGCTCTTGCCTTACGGCGAGCAGGCACGCGTCGTCGGCTTCCTGCATGACGTGGTGGAAGACACCGAAGCCACCGTGGCCGACGTGCAATCGCGCTTCGGCGACCTCGTCGCCCGATGCGTGGCGCTGTTGACCGACGCGCCCGGCGCCAATCGCAAGGAGCGCAAGGCCAAGACCTATGCGGCGCTGGCGAAAGTGACCGGCGACGAAGAACTGGCGCTTGTGGTGAAGGCAGCCGACCGGCTTGCCAATGTGCGGGCCTGCGTGGCGGACGGCCACCGGACGCTGTGGGAGACGTATCACGGCGAGCACCCCACCTTCAAGGCGGCAGCGTTCAGGGCGGGGCAATGCGATCCGCTGTGGGCGGAGCTCGACACACTGCTCTCGCCCGCGCACATGCCCGCGGCCTAGACGCCCCTGCGCGGGTTCGAAAACTCCATCACCCCATCCGCCACCGACCCGAAGCGCAGGCTCATCAGATCGCCCGCGTAGTTCTGGTACAGCCGCCACGGCGCGCGCGAACCCTGCTTCGGGAATTTGCCGATCGAGCGCTGCACATACCCTGAAGAAAAATCGAGCCACGGCTCGGCCACCAGCGCGGGGTCTGTATTGCGCGGCGTGCATTGCCGCCAGCCGTGTCTCTCCATGTGGTTGAGCAGCCGGCAGACGTATTCGCAGGTCAGGTCGCACTTCAGGGTCCACGAGGCATTCGTGTAGCCGAACGACAACGCGAGGTTGGGCACGTCGCTGTACATCATTCCCTTGTAGTTGAAGGTCGCGGCGGGATCCACGGGAACGCCGTCGACATCGAGCGCGACGCCGCCGAGCACCTGCAGGTCGAGACCCGTGGCGGTGACGATCAGGTCGGCCTCCAGCTCCCTGCCCGATTCCAGCCGTATGCCGCGCGGCGTGAAGCGGTCGATGTGGTCCGTCACCATCGACGCCCGGCCCGCCTTCAGCGCCGCGAACAGGTCGCCATCCGGCACGAGGCACAGCCGCTGGTCCCACGGGTTGTAGCGCGGCGTAAAGTGCGTGGCGATGTCGTAGTCCGGCCCCAGCGCCTGGCGCACGCCGCCCAGGATCATCCGCTTGATGCTCTGCGGCTTGCGCTTTGCAAGACGAAAGAACAGCATGCTCAGCAGCACGTTCTTCCACCGCGTGATGCCATACGCCATGCGTGCCGGCAAGAGGCGCCGCAACCGGTTGGCCAGCGGATCTTCGGCCGGGCGCGACACCACGTAGGTCGGCGAGCGCTGCAGCAGCGTGACGTGCGCGGCAGTCTTTGCCAGCGCGGGCACCAGCGTCATGGCGGTGGCGCCGCTGCCGATCACGACCACGCGCTTGCCGGCGTAGTCCAGGTCATCAGGCCAGTGCTGCGGATGGACGATGCGGCCGGTGTAGTCGGCGGCGCCCGCGAACTCCGGCGTGTAGCCGGCCGTGTAGTTGTAGTAGCCGCTGCACATGAAGAGGAAGTTGCAGCTCATGCGAAGCCGCTCGCGCCCGGGGCCGCGCTCGATGTCGACCCACCACCGTGCTTCAGGCGTCGACCAGGAGGCGCGCACCACGCGATGTTCGAAACGGATCTTCCGGTCGATGCCATGTGCCTGCGCCGTCTCGTGCACGTACTTCAGGATCGACGGGCCATCGGCAATGGACTTGGCCTGCGTCCACGGCCGGAACGAATAGCCGAGCGTGTACATGTCGGAGTCCGAGCGGATGCCCGGGTAGCGGAACAGGTCCCAGGTGCCGCCGCTGCGCTCGCGCCCTTCGAGGATCGCGTAGCTGCGCCCCGGGCAGTTGGCCTGCAGGTGATAGCCGGCACCGATGCCCGAGAGGCCGGCGCCGACGATCAATACGTCGACGTGTTGTTCTTCCTGCACCGGACTGTCTCCTTGCTCAAGGTTCCGTGCGCCGGATCATCACCCAGGCACTGGCCGCGCTCAACACCGCCAGCCCCGCACCCAGCAGCATCACCCACCGGAACCCGGCCACGAAAGACTCGGCCACGGCCCGCTTGAGCGCCGCCGCCGTGGCCGCATCGACACCCGGCGGCAGCGCCGCGCCGGCCAGCTTGCTGCGCTCGCCCTCGAGGAACGCCGACACCTGCGCCGACGCTCCCATCTCGCGCAGCCGATCCGCCAGCGCCACATCGAACACGGCCGCCATGACCGCGCCGAACACCGCGATCGCCAGCACCGCCGCCGCGCGCGACACCGCGTTGTTCACCCCCGAGGCCACGCCCGCCAGGTCGGGGCCGACCGCGTTCATGACCGTGGTCGTGAGCGGCGCCACCGTCACCGCCATGCCCAGCCCCAGCACCACCACGGCCGGCAGGAAGCCGCTCCAGTAGCTCGCGCCCACGCCCGGCAGCGCGAACAGCGCGAAGCCCACGGCGGCGATCGATGGCCCGACGACCAGCGGAATGCGCGGCCCGAACCGGTCGACCAGTTGCCCCGCCCAGCCCGAGAGCGCGAACATGATGAAGATGAACGGCAGCAGCGCCGCGCCGGCCACCGTGGCCGAGTAGCCCTGCACCTGGATCAGGTTGAGCGGAAAGAAATACAGGCTGCCGCCCAGCGCCGCGTACAGCAGCAGCGTCAGCAGGTTGGCGCCGCTGAAATTGCCTATGCGCAGCAGCCCGAGCGGCAGCATGGGCGCGCGCACCTTGCGCTCGGCGAAGAAGAAGCCCGCGCTGCCCAGCACGCCGACGGCCAGCGCAGCCAGCACTGCCGGTGCATGCCAGCCCTGCGTCGGCGCCTCGATGAAGGCATAGACGATGCCGCCCAGCCCGGCAGTGGCGAGCAGCGCGCCCCAGATGTCGAGCCCTCCGCCGGCCGAGGCGCCGCGGCTTTCCGGCACATGGCGCCACACGATCCACAGCACCAGCAGCGCCATCGGCAGGTTGATGAGGAAGGCCCAGGTCCATGAGAAGTGGTCGACCAGGAAACCGCCGAGCACCGGACCCACCGCCGCGGTGATGCCGCTGAAGCCCGACCAGGTGCCGATGGCCTTGCCGCGTTCCTTCTCGGGAAAGGCGGCGCTGATGAGCGCGAGGCTGCCCGGCACCAGCAGCGCGCCGCCGATGCCCTGCACCGCCCGCGCCGCAATGAGCTGCTGCACGCTGCCCGCGAGCGCGCACGCCACCGAAGACAAGGCGAAGAGGCCCACGCCGATCGCGAAGATTCGGCGCCGCCCGTAGAGGTCACCCAGCGCGCCGCCCACCAGCAGCAGCGCGGCGAGCAGCAAGGCATAGGACTCGACCACCCACTGCGCCTGGAACGCGGTGGCATGCAGGTCGGACTGGATGGCCGGCAGCGCGACGTTGACCACGGTGCCGTCGATGAAGGCCATGCTGGAGCCGACGATGGCGGCGGCCAGCACCCAGGGCTTGGAGGCTTCGGGGCAGGTGCCTTCCTGCGGCCTGGCTCCGTGCAGGATCAGCGTGTCGTCGCAGGGCGCCTTGCCGATCTGTGCCATGGGGGTCTCCTTTCTTGCTCCTTCCCCCTCCGGGGGACGGTCGGGATGGGGGCTGCCCCGGCACGATACGCCATGTTCTTGCAGACGCCGTGATGGGGGGGGGG
>NZ_JBXASW010000001.1:0-86935 GCF_058809745.1 Variovorax sp. MPBD4-3 | reverse complement strand
CACCCCTGCCCTCCCCCAGAGGGGGAGGGAGAAAGGCAGGGTCAGCTCGCGCAGCTGGTGGCCGACGGATTCGCGCGCGCGGCATCCACGCTGCGCGCCATGGCCGCTGCCGCCGCGGCGGTCACGCGCTGCGCACCGCGCGCCACCGCGTCCATGCCGTTGCCCACGGCTTCGCCGAGGCTCAGCTGGCACACCAGCGTGCGCGCTTCGTCGGAACGCCGAAGGGTCCAGCTGAAGCCGGCATCCACGCGCCCGCCGTCGACCGCGTCGAACTGCTGCAGCTGCACCGCGATGCGCCACACCGGCTGCGACGTCTGCCGGCCGCCCTTGGTCACGTCGAGCGCACCGAGCCGCCCGGCGATGCCGCTGGCCAGCGCGTCGCGCAGTTCGTTCTCGAACGACGAGGCCCAGCGGTGCTGCTCCAGCACCTCGACCTGCACGCTGCCGTTGGGCTGGCGCACCACCATCTGCGGACGGGCCAGGCGTTCAGGCACGGCCACAGGCGCCAGCTCGATGTACAGCGGCGCCGCGCCGCCCAATGTGGAGGGCGCCGCGTCGGCCGCGGCCACCGGGCTTGCGAGCGTGTAGTAGTTGTCGGGCTTGCTGGCGCAGCCCGCGAGCACGGCCGCCAGTGCGAGGAATGCAAGTTTCAGCTTCATTTCTTGTCGTCCGGTTTGCCGCGCAGCAGCGATTCGGGGTGGCGCTCGAGGTAGTCGGTCAGCACGCGCACCGAGCCGGCCGCGCGCGTCAGTTCGCGCAGCGTCTGGCGCATGTCCTGCTGCAGCGGAGAGTCGTCGGCCAGCGTGCGCTCCGCCGTGTTGACGGTCTTGCGCACGTCCTTCATGGCCGCGGCCAGTTCAGGCGTCACGTCGCTGTTGATGCGGTTCACCGTCTGCTCGGCGGCGGTCAGCGTCTTGTTGAGCGTGGCGAGCGTGGTGCGCAGGTCGCCCGCGATCTGCTCGTAGGGCACCTTGTTGAGCTTGGTCGCGATTTCCTGCACCTGCGACTGGATCTCGTCGAGGCTGTTGGGCACCGTGGGCAGCTCGATCGGGTTCTTCGTCACGTCGATCCTGGCCGCCGGCGCCTTCGGGAAGAAGTCGAGCGCCACGTAGACCTGCCCGGTCAGAAGGTTGCCGTTGCGCAGCTGGGCGCGCAGGCCCTTCTCCGCCAGGAAGCGCAACCGCTCCTGCTGCGTGGAGCGCGACTCTGTGGCTTCGGCGTTGCCGTGGTTCTCCCTGCGGCGCAGCCGGTCGGGGTAGACCTGCACCAGCACCGGCATGCGGAACTCGCGCTCGGCGCGGTCGAACTCCACGCCGATCGACTTGACCTCGCCGATCACCACGCCGCGGAAGTCGACCGGCGCGCCCGGCGTCAGGCCGCGCAGCGACTGGTTGAAGTACATCAGCAGCGTCTGCGAGGGGCCGTCGGGTTCCTTCATGGCCGTGGCCTCGTCCTGCGCCAGCGTGAACGATGCGTTGGCCTTGGCCAACGGACCCATCGCGTCGTCCGGCGCCTGGAAAGCGATGCCGCCCAGCAAGATGGTTGCGAGCGACTGCGTGCGCAGCGTGAAGCCGCTGGCGCTGAGCTGCGCGTCGATGCCGCTGGCCTGCCAGAAGCGCGTGTTCATGCCGACGAACTTGTCGTAGGGCGCATTGATGAACACGCGAATGGTCACGCCGCGCCCGTCGCCGTCGAGTTCGTAGGCGGCCACCTGCCCGACCTTGACACGCCTGAAATACACAGGAGAGCCCACGTCCAGCGAGCCGATGTCGTTGGCGCGCAGCAGGAACTGCTGGCCCGAGTCGTCGCGCGTGACGATGGGCGGGGTTTCGAGCCCGGTGAATTCGCCCGAGGTTTCCTTCGACACGCCGGCGTCGGCGCCGATGTAGGCCCCCGAGAGCAAGGTGTTCAGCCCCGAGATGCCCGAGGTGTCCAGCCGGGGGCGCACCACCCAGAAGCGCGAGTCCGATGCGGTGAAGCTCTCGGCATCCTTGTTGAACTGCACCAGCACGCGCACGTGCGAGCGGTCGCGTGCCAGCCGCAGGCGCGTGACGAGGCCGATCTGCACGTCCTTGTACTTGACGGCGGTCTTGCCGGCCTCCAGGCCTTCGGCGGTCTTGAAGGTCAGCACCACCTCGGGGCCGCGCTCCATCAGGATGCGCGCCACCAGCGTGATGCCGACCAGCGCCGCGACGATGGGAATCAGCCAGATCAGCGATGGCAGCCACTCGCGCCGTCGCGCCACGCGCGGCCTGGGGAGCGCGGGTGGCGCCGGTTTGTCGTCTTGCGGTTGCTCTGGATCACTCATGCTGGTTTCTCGTCCCTTTTGCCATGTTCCTGCGGAACGTCCCGGCCCTCGGCGAGGGCCTGCTCTTCCTTGCTGTCCCAGGTGAGCTTCGGATCGAAGCTCAGCGAAGCCAGCATCGTGAGCACCACCACCGACCCGAAGGCCGCGATGCCCACGCCCGCGGTGATGACCGCGAAACCCTGGATCTGCACCAGCCCGGTCAGCAGCGACACCACGAACACGTCGAGCATCGACCAGCGGCCGATGACCTCGATGATGTGATAAAGCCTTGCCCGCTCGCGCTGGCGCCAGGTGCTGCCCCGCTGCGCCAGCACCACGAGCAGCAGCAGGACCGCGAGCTTGAACAGCGGCACCAGGAAGCTGGCGATGAAGACGATGGCCGCAAGCCCGTAGGCGCCCGACACCCAGAAATAGATCACGCCGCTCAGGATGGTGTCGTACTGCGCGCCGAACAGCGTGCGCGTGATCATCACCGGCAGCAGGTTGGCCGGTATGTACATCATGCAGGCCGCGATCAGGAAGGCCCAGGTGCGGTTCAGGCTCTGCGGCTTGCGCGTGTGCAGACGGGTGCCGCACCGGCCGCAGGCCTCGCCCTCTTGCGCGTCCTTCCATACCGCGCCGCAGTGCCGGCAGGCCATCAGGCCGAGCGACGCGGCGGTGGCGACCGGGGCATCATCGTCCTCGTGGACGTCGTGGGCGTGCTCTTCCCGGGCGGCCCTGCGAAAGGGAAAAAACTTCATGCGGAGGCCCCGCCCTCGTCCGCGCCGGCATCGGGCGCCTTCGGCCGGAAGGTCATTTCCCAGAACGCGCCGGGGTTGAACGAGAGCACCGCCGTCAGCATGACCGTGAGCGCCATGAAGGCCCAGAGGGCCGGCCCCGGCACCACGGTGGCCATGCTCGACAGCTTGACGATGGCCACCAGCACGCCCAGCAGGAACACCTCGATCATTCCCCAGGGCCGCAGCGACTGCATCGCCCGCACCAGCAGCGCGAAGCCAGCCGGCCGGCGCTCGCGGCTCAGCGGCACCAGCAGGTAGGCCAGGATGCACAGCTGCAGGAACGGAAAAAGAATGGTCGTGGCCAGCACCAGCAGCGCCACCACCGACATGCCCTCGGCGGTCAGCGCCACCACCGCGCCGGCCAGCGTGGTCTGGCTGCGCAGGCCCTGCAGCTCGATCTCGACGATGGGAAACAGGTTGGCGATGGCGAACATGATCAGGCAGGCCACCGTCAGCGGAAGGATGCGGCGCTGCTGCTGGCCGGGGTGCCGGGCCAGCTCGGTGCCGCAGCGCGGGCAATGCGCCACGTCGCGCGGCTGCAGCGGCGTGCGGCCGTAGATCGCGTCGCAGCCGGGGCAGACCACCGTGTCAGGTACTTCCTTCATAGGTCAGCACCCTAACTCATTCAGCCGCCCGGTTTTGTCGTCTTGAGGCGCAAGCTGCTGAAGACCGCCGCCACCGCCGCGCAGCACGCCGCCAGCACCAGCGCCACCACCGGGCCGTGGCCGCCGTGCGGACTCCAGAGACTGAAGACCGCCGCCAGCACCACGGCGCCCAGCGTCTGCCCCGTCAGCCGGGCCGTGCCCAGCATGCCGCTGGCCGCACCGCTGCGGTGCGTCGGCGGCGAGGTCACGATGGTGTGGTTGTTGGGCGACTGGAACAGCCCGAAGCCCAGGCCGCACAGCGCCATGCGCCAGGCGATGTCGGCATTGCCCGGGTGCGCCGGCAGCGCCGCCAGCAGCGCCAGGCCGCCGGCCAGCAAGGCCAGGCCGATGCCGCCCAGCAGCCCGTCGGGGTAGCGCCCGATCAGCCGCCCCGCAATGGGCGCCATGACCACGATGCCCAGCGGCCACGCGGTGATGAGCAGGCCGGCCTCGATGTGGCTGCGGCCGTAGGCGTCGAGCAGCAGGAACGGCAGCGCGATGTAGGCCAGCATCTGAGCGCAGAACGCCGCCACCGAAGTGCCCATGGACAGCGCGAACACCGGAATGCGCAGCAGGTCGATGGGGAAAAGCGGCACCGCCTGCCTACGCTGCCGCCGCAGGTAGACGAAGCCCACCGCCAGCCCGGCCAGCAGGATGCCCCAGGCCGAGGCCTGCGAGCCGCCGGCGCCCTGCACCCCGCCCTCACGCACGCCCAGCCGGTCGACACCCAGGAACACCAGCGAGAACATCAGCACGTTGAGCGCCACGTCCACAGGAGAAAAGCGCAGCCCGGCGGCCGGCGCCACCCGGTTGAACGGCAGCGCCCGCATGCCCAGCGCGAAGGTCACGATGCCCAGCGGCACATTGATGGCAAAGAGCCAAGGCCACGAAGCCACCGAAAGAATCGCCGCCGCCACCGAAGGCCCGGCCACCGACGAGGTGGCCACCACCAGCGAATTCAGCGCCATGCCCTTGCCCAGCTGCGACGAGGGGTACGTCAGCCGCACCAGCGCCGCGTTCACGCTCATGATGCCGGCCGCGCCCAGCCCCTGGAAGGCACGTGCGGCGGTCAGCGTGGCAAGCGAATTGGCGAAGGTGGCGGCCAGCGACGACAAGGTGAACACCGCCAGCCCCACGAGGTACACCCGCCGGTAGCCGACCAGGTCGCCCAGCGACGCCAGCGGCAGCAGCATGACCAGCGTGGCGATCTGGTACGCGTTGACCACCCAGATCGCCTGGGACGGGCTGGCCTGAAGCTCGCGCGCAATGCCCGGCAGCGCCAGGTTGACGATGGTGCCGTCGAGCACCGACACGATCAGCCCGAGCACGATCACCAGCATCGCCCAGCGGCGCTCGCGCGGGGCCAGCCCGTCGATGGGCACCGGGCCCGGTGTGCCTTCGTTCGCCGGAAGCGCAGTGCCTGCGCGCACGGTGTTCATCGCTCAGGCCTGCTGCGCCCGCGCGGCGGGTTCGGAGCGCACGCCGCCCAGCGTGAGCCAGGTCAGCACCAGCGCGATGAGCGCGCCGGCGGCCATGCCGGCCACCATAGGCAGCGGGCGGCCGTCGGTGAAGAGGCCCACCAGCGCCATCGCCAGCGCGCCCGTCAGCATCTGCAGCGTGCCGAGCAGCGCCGAGGCGGTGCCCGCGATGGCGCCGTGCATTTCGAGCGCCAGCACGCCGGTGGTCGGAATCACCAGCCCCATGAAACCCGAGGCGATGAAATACAGGACGATGAGCACCCAGATGCTGTCGCCGCCCGCCGCGAAGTACACGAACATCGCGACCATCGCCACGCCGCAGCAGACCACGCCGAACTTCACCAGGTTGACCAGCCCGTAGCGCTCGCCCAGCGCCCCGGTGAACTGCGACGCCGCGATGAAGGCGGCGGCGTTCACGCCGAAGGCCACGCTGTACAGCGCGGGCGACAGGCCGTAGTGGTCGATCATCACGAACGACGAATTGGCCAGGTAGGTGAAGAAGCCCGCCATCGCGAAGCTGCCGATGAACACCAGCCCAAGGTAGTGCCGGTCGCGCAGCAGCAGCCAGTAGGCCGAAAGCGCGCTGCCGAGGCTGCTTTCCACGCGCTCGGAGGCCGGGCGCGTCTCGTCGAGCAGCTTGACCATCATGGCCAGGCCCGCCACCGCCGCGATGGTCACGGCCCAGAACACGCCGCGCCAGCCGGCGAAGGCGATGACCGCGCTGCCCGCGAGCGGCGCAAGGATCGGCGACACGCTGAACACCAGCATCAGCAGCGACATCAGCCGCGCCGCGTCGGTGCCGGTGTGCAGGTCGCGCACCACCGCGCGCGGAATCGCCATGCCGGCGGCGGCGCCCAGGCCCTGCACGAAGCGCAGCACGATCAGCGTCTGGATGTCGGTGGCCATGGCACAGCCCACGCTCGCCAGCGCGAACAGCACCAGCCCGGCGTACAGCGGCGGCTTGCGCCCGACCATGTCGGAGATCGGCCCGTAGAGAAGCTGGCCCGCGCCGAGCGACAGGAAGAACGCCGTGAGGCTCATCTGCACCGCGCCGATGTCGGCATGCAGGCTCTGGCCGATGGCCGGCAGCGCCGGCAGGTACATGTCGATGGCGAATGGCCCGATGGCCGAGAGCAGGCCCAGCAACAGGGCCATCTTGAAGAAAGGAGAAGAACGCATTGACCCGATTGTCGCCAAGCGCGGCAATCGCTGCAGCCGTGGGGTCTGCGCTCAGGCGGCGCTAATTCTGGGCAAAGAATCGGTTGGCCGGGCGCGGCAGGCCGAGGTTCTCGCGCAAGGTACGACCTTCGTACTCGCGCCGGAAGATGCCGCGGCGCTGCAGTTCGGGCACCACCTTGTCGACGAAGGCATCGAGCCCGCCGGGCAGCCACGGGAACATCACGTTGAAGCCGTCGCAGCCTTCGGCCTCCAGCCATTCCTGCATCTCGTCGGCAATGCTTTGCGGCGTGCCGACGAAAGCCAGGCCGCCGTAGCCGCCCAGGCGCTGGGCCAGCTGCCGCACCGTGAGGTTCTCGCGCCGAGCCAGGTCGATCACGCGCTCGCGCCCGCTCTGGCTCGCGTTGGTCTCGGGCACTTCGGGCAAGGGCGCGTCGGGGTCGAACCCGGAGGCATCGTGGCCGAGCGCGACGGAGAGCGAGGCGATGGCGCTGTCGTAGTGCACCAGGCTGTCGAGCCGGGCACGGATGGCCCTGGCCTCCTCCACCGTGTCGCCGACCACCACGAAGGCGCCCGGCAGGATCTTGAGATGGTCGCGCTCGCGGCCGATCTTCTGCATGCGGCCCTTCACGTCCGCATAGAAGCGCCTGGCGTTCTCCAGCGTGCCGGGCGCGGAGAACACCACCTCGGCGGTCTCGGCGGCAAGTTGCCGGCCGGGCTCCGACGCGCCGGCCTGCACGATCACCGGCCAGCCCTGCACCGGCCGCGCGATGTGCAGCGGCCCACGCACGGACAGGTACTTGCCCTTGTGGTTCAGCACGTGCATCCGCGCGGGGTCGAAGAAGCGGCCGCTCTCCACGTCGCGCTCGAAAGCGTCGTCGGCCCAGCTGTCCCAAAGGCCCGTGACCACGTCGTAGAACTCGCGGGCGCGGGCATAGCGCTCGTCGTGTTCCATGTGGTCTTCGCGGCCGAAGTTCAGCGCGGCGTCGGGGTTGGAGGTGGTGACGATGTTCCAGCCCGCGCGCCCTTCGCTCAGGTGGTCGAGCGAGGCGAAGCGGCGCGCGATGTGAAAAGGCTCGTCGAAGGTGGTCGAAGCGGTGGCCACCAGCCCGATGTGCTGCGTGTGCTGCGCCAGCGCCGACAGCAGCGTGAACGGCTCGAACGAAGTCACCGTGTGGCTGCGCTGCAGCGCCTCGATCGGCATGTTCAGCACGGCCAGGTGGTCGGCCATGAAGAAGGCGTCGAAGCGGCCGCGCTCCAGCGTCTGCGCCAGTTGCCTGATGCGCGCGAAGTTGAAGTTGGCATCGGGCCATGCGCCCGGGTAGCGCCACGCGCCGGTGTGGATGCTCACCGGGCGCATGAACGCGCCCAGCCGCAGTTGCCTGCCCGCGCTCATCTGCCGGCCGGCCAGAACACCAGCGCGCGCAGCTCGATGCTGCGGCGCGGCGGCGCTTCGGGCGCGCTGCCGGGGTCTTCGAAGGCGGTGTGCGCGGTGAAGCGCGCGGTGCCGTCGTCGCGCGAGTCGTAGATCTTCAGCACCAGCGCCTCGTCGGGCCGAAGCCGCGGAAACCAGTACCAGCGGTGGCCGGGGTTGTAGGTGAACGAATAGATCTCGCCGACCTTGTCGGGGTAGACGAGGTCGCCGGGCACCATGTCTTCCAAGGCGATGGAGCGCGCGTCGCACAGCGCGAGCGGCAGCCGCTCCACCGTGGCCAGCGGGCGCCAGAGGTTGACGATCGCGAAACGGTGCTTCAGGCGCTCCGCCGCTTCTTCGGGCGGCAGGTGGTCGCGCACGCGGCGCGGCGCGGAGACGAAAGTCTGGTCGTTGTGCACGCGGCGCACCGGCTCGCGCAGGTCGGCCGTGCGGCGCGAGCCCTGGGCGCTGTCGCGCAGCGTGTGGTCGAACACCACGATCTTCTCGGCGCCCGTGATGTCGCGCAGCAGCGCCTCGGACTCGCGGTAGTAGATGTCGCGGATGGTGGCGTCGTGCGAGAAGTCGGCCACCGCGCTGCGGTGCGAGATCTGCGTAAAGCCGCTGCGGTCGAGCGACAGTTCGTTCAGCGCCACCAGCGGCCGGCCGTCGCGGATGGTCACGCGGCGCGGCTCCAGCCTGCCCGTGACCCACGGCGTGCCGGGCGGCGGCTCGAAGGTGTAGCTGACCGGGCGGCCCTCGCCCGCCTTGAGGTAGTTGACTTCCGCCTCCACCGACGGCAGCGTGGCGGCCAGCAACTGGCTGTTCGATCCGACGCTCATTCGGTCTGGCTCCTGCTGCTTGTTGCCTTGATCAAAAAGGCTCCTTGAAGGGGCGCAGGTCGAGTTCCTGCGTCCACGCACTGCGGTGCTGCACATGCAGCTGCCAGTAACTTTCGGCGATGGCCTCGAGCTGCAGCAGGCCGTCGCCGCCGGCCTGCGCCACGCGCTGCGGCGCGCCGGTGCGCAGCCGCTCGCCGTCGATGCCGCCGTCGATCACCACATGCGCCACGTGCACGCCCTGCGGGCCGAACTCGCGCGCCAGGCTCTGGCTCAGCGAACGCAAGGCGGCCTTGGCCGCCGCGAAGGCCGCGAACGGCGGCTTGCCGCGCAGCGCCGCGGTGGCGCCGGTGAAAAGCAAGGTGCCGCGCCCTTGCGAGCCGGACGCCTCGAAGCTGTTGGCCAGCAGGCCGCGCAAGGCCTCGTGCCCGAAGATGAAACCGCCCAGCGCGCTGGTGCGCCAGGCCTGCGTGAACTGCTCGACGGAAAGCTCCAGCGTCGGCGCGCGCACGGCGCTCGCGGCATTGAAGATGGCCACGGTGAGCGGCCCCAACGCCCTCGCCTTCTGCGCAATGCCGTGGATCTCGGCCTCGCTCGCCACGTCGCCCGCGAACGCATGCGCGCGCCCGCCGGACGCCACGATTTCCGCGGCCACCGCATCGAGCTGGGCCTGCGTGCGCCCGGTCAGCGCGACGATGAAACCTTCGACCGCGAAGCGCCGCGCCAGTGCAGCACCCAGGCCGGCGCTGGCGCCGACACCGGCGATCCATGCGACCGGAGACGGGCCGGTGCGGGACGAAGAAACGGAGGGAGTGACGGAAGTGACAGCCATGGGCGAGCACGAAGGCTATACCTGCGCCCCGGAGCGCGGAAGTATTCAAAAGCGATAACCTTATTCGGTAGCTGGTCGGTGCCGGCGGCCGCTTGACGCATGCGGCGCTTCACTCCATGCGCCGCGCCCGCTACGCTATCGGCTTCCCCGGACCGCCCCATAACGAAACACAGCAATCGCTTTCCAGGAGAAGTTATCGATGGCTCTTGCCCGCACGATCCGCACCGATCTCTTGCGCGTGTTCGCGCTGACGCTGGTGTCGCTCTTCGCCATTCCGGCCGCGACACTGGTCTTCACCGAATACGCCCTGCGCTCGCAGGACACGGCCTTCCTTCAATCGATAGAAAAGCGCATCGCCAGCGACGCCCGGCTTTCGCCCGAGGACAAGGCCGAGGCCACTGCCTTCTATCGCTCGCATCCGCTCTCCAAGGCCTGCGACGCCACGTCGCCCGAAGACAGGAACTTCCACGACAAGGTCTGCAGCCCCTATTCGATGCAGTGGCAGTTCCACTGGGCCGACCGCGCCGCCATCTGGACCATCGGGCTCGGCGCCGCGCTGCTCGCGGCGGCGCTGGTGCTGGGCGCGCTGGCCTTTGCCAACCGCGGCCTGCGCTATGCCAGCTTCGTCGCAGGCTGGCGGCTGATGACGGTGTCGAGCGCCGTCGAGGTCGTGCTGCAGGGCGCCATGCTGGTGTGGCTGTCGTTCTGGGTCACCGCCTATTTCTGGCACAGCTACTACATCAAGCTGATCGCCATCGCAGGCATCGCGGCAGCGGCGGCCGTGTTCTATGCCGTCTACACGCTGTTCAAGAAGCTGCCCTCGGACAACGAGATCGAGGGCGAGCCGGTCGCCGAGGCCGATGCACCGCGCCTGTGGGAGCGCATCCGCCAGCTGGCCGCCCGCGTGCAGACCGCGCCGCCCGACCAGATCGTGGCGGGTATCGACACCAACTTCTTCGTGACCGAGGCACCCTGCGAAGTGCGCGGGCAAGCGCTGCAAGGCCGCACGCTGTTCGTGAGCATTCCGCTGCTGCGCGTGCTCGACCAGACCGAAGCCGACGCGGTGCTGGCGCATGAGCTGGCCCACCTGGGCGGCGGCGACACCCGCAGCAGCGCAGCGCTCGGCCCCAAGCTGCTGCAGTTCGACCAGTACACCTGGAAGATGCGTGGCGCCGGCCTGACCATCGTGGCGCACTACCTGCTGCGCCTGTACCGCATGATCTTCGCGTTCGCCCTTGCACGCGACAGCCGCGAGCGCGAGCACAGGGCCGACCGCGTGGCCGCCGGCCTCACGGCGCCCAGTGCCATCGTGCAGTCGCTGATCAAGATCTCCGCCTACGCCAGCTACCGCAACGACGTCGAGCGCAGGCTGTTCGAGCACGACCGCCGTCACGACGGCGCGCTGGGCATCGCCGGCTTCGTGGCGGCCGGACTGCCGCCGTATGCCGGCTCGGAAGACTTCATCGAGGCCATGAAGACCGCCGGCGTTCCGCACCCCTACGACAGCCATCCGCCGCTGCTGGAGCGCATGCGCAACGTCGGCCACCACGTGCCCGAGACCGCCTACGGCGCCATCGTCGCCGCCGCGCCGCAGGCCTCGTGGGCCGACTTCATCGAGACCGCCGCCGCCATCGAGCAGCGCATGTGGAGCGAGTACGAGCAGCGCTTCGCGCAGAACCACGAGCTCAGCCTCGCCTACCGCTACGAGCCGGCAACCGAAGAAGAGCGCGCCGTGGTGCTGCGCCACTTTCCGCCGGTCAGCTTTGCGCTGAAGAACGGCAACCGCATCGACGTGAGCTACAGCGGCCTGCACCCGAGCGCCGACGGCGCCGCGCCGATTCCGTGGGACGAGGTCAAGGGCCTGACCTACAAGGACAGCAGCTTCGGCGACACCCTCATCGTCACCCACCACGACAAGCGCACACTCGGCGGCGCGCGCACCACCAAGGTCAAGCTGGGCGGCCTGGGCAAGCAGAAGGAACACTTCAAGGCCGCGGCCGGCCACTACTGGCAGCGGCACCAGGTCATGCGGGCGCAACAGCAACAGCAGCAGGAGCCATCACCCCACCACTGACCCCGCAGCGACAGCCTCCACAAAAACCAATCCACACAACACCGGAGACAACCATGAACCCCGTCGAACAGAGAACCATCTCGAAGATCAGCTGGCGGCTTCTGCCGCTGCTGATGATCAGCTACTTCATCGCCTACCTCGACCGCGTGAACCTCGGCTTCGCCGGCGCGGCCATGTCGAAGGACCTGGGCTTCACCGCCGCCGTGTTCGGCAGCGCGGCCGGCATCTTCTTTCTTGCGTACTTCCTGTTCGAGGTGCCCAGCAACATGGCGCTCGAACGCTTCGGCGCGCGCCGCTGGATTGCCCGCATCATGTTCAGCTGGGGCGTCCTGTCGGCGGCGCAGGCCTGGGTGGGCGGCGCGACCAGCTTCAACATCGTGCGCTTCCTGCTGGGCATTGCCGAGGCCGGCTTCTTCCCCGGCGTGATCTTCTACATCACGCTGTGGTTTCCGGCGGCGTACCGCGCGCGCATCGTGGGCTGGTTCATGTTCGCGATTCCCATCTCGACCGTGATCGGCTCGCCCATCTCGGGCTACATCCTGAACATGGACGGCATCGGCGGCATGCACGGCTGGCAGTGGCTGTTCATCCTGGAGGCGGTGCCTTCGCTCATCCTGACCTTCTTCGTGCTGATGTACCTGCCCGACGGCCCCAAGGACGCCAAGTGGCTCACCGACGAAGAACGCACCTGGCTGCAGCGCACGCTGGACGCCGAGCGCCAGAACCGCGAGTCGATCAACAAGATCTCCTGGAAGCAGTCGCTGCTGAACCCGCGCGTGATCGGGCTGGGCTTCGTCTACATGGGCATCACCGTGCCGCTGTACGGCCTGAGCTTCTTCCTGCCGCAGATCATCAAGGGCTTCGGCGGGCTGAGCAATGTGCAGATCGGCTTCATCAACGCGTTCCCGTACCTGGTCGGCGCCGTCGCCATGCTGTTCTGGACGCGCGCTTCCGATGCGCGCAAGGAGCGCAAGTGGTTCCTGCTGATTCCGCTGGCGTGCATCTTCGTGGGCCTGGTGCTGGCCGCGGAGACCAGCTCGCCCGTGCCCAAGATGGCCGCCGTGACGCTGGCCGCCTTCGGCATCTTCAGCGCGCTGCCCACCTTCTGGACGCTGCCCACCGCCATCCTGAGCGGCACCGCCGCGGCGGCAGGCATTGCGTGGATCAATTCCATCGGCAACCTCGGCGGCTACATCGGCCCGACGATCTTCGGCGCGCTGAAGGACCGCATGGGCAACGACATCTACGCGGTGATCTTCCTCGCGCTGCTGTCGGTGGTGGCCTTCGTGCTGGTGCTGATCATCGGGCACGACTCGCGCACGGAGCAGGTAGTGGCGCCAGGGCGGGCCTGAGCGCAGAAAGCGAAAAAGCGCAAAGGCACAATCCCGCCCGTGACTTCGACAACACCACCGCTCCACACCATCCTCCTGTACGCCCGCGACATGCGGGCGACGGCGGCGTTCTACTGCACGCACTTCGGGTTCGACTCGACGCTCGAAGTCGTGGAAGGCCTGATCGAACTCAGGTCCACGAACGGCGGCGCCCACTTGCTGATCCACCAGGCGGCAAAGAGCGTGAAGCTCGGGCAGGTCGGCGTGAAGCTGATGTTCGATGTCGAGGACATCGAAGGCTTCAAGCAAAGGAGCGCGGCGAACGGCCTGGCGTTCGGCCCCACGCACGCGGCCAACGGCTACGCGTTCGCGAATGCGAAGGACCCGGACGGCAATCCGGTGGCTGTTTCCAGCAGGGCTTTTCGCGCCGAAGGCTGAAGAGGGCCGGCTCGGCCGCCCGCGCTCAATACAGCGTGGCCTTCTGCCTTGCAGGCAGCTCTCTGTCGTAGGTTTCCCCGTCGAACGCGGCTTCGGTCAACGCCGAAAGAATGGCCCCCGGCGTCGGCACCGTGCGCTTCGCATCCGCCGGCACCGGCTCCCACAGCCTGGAGCGCTGGATGGCACGCGCGCACTGGAAGAACACCGTATCGACGCGGATCTCGATCACGCACTGCGGCGGCTTGCCTTCCATCGCGTGGCGGGCCAGCAGCTGCGGCTCGACGGTGATGCGCGCCCTGCCGTTCACGCGCAGCGTCTCGCCCACGCCGGGAATCAGGAACAGCAGCGCCACGCGCGGGTCTGCCACGATGTTGCGCAGGCTGTCGATGCGGTTGTTGCCGCGCCGCTCGGGCATCAGCAGCGTGTTTTCGTCCTGCACCATGACGAAGCCCGGCGGGTCGCCGCGCGGCGAGGCGTCGAGGCCGCCGGGGCCGATGGTCGAGAGCACGGCAAAGGGAGACGCCTCGATCAACGCCCGGTAGGCCGGGTGCAGGTACGGCACCTCTTTCTTCAGCGCGGCTTCGCCGGGCTGGCCGAACAGGGCTTCGAGCTGCGCCAGGGTTTCGATGGCGTGCGGCGTGGTCATTGCGGGAGCTCCAGGTGATAGGGGAAAGACGGGATTGGTGTTCAGCCCATGGTGCCCGCCGCATCCGCATCCGCGGCCACGGGCGGCGAGTTCCAGCCGCAGGCCAGCGCCGTGAGCGCCAGCAGCAGCGCGGCGATGCCGTAGATCCAGGGCGGCGAAGCCACCGGCAGCAGCAGCCCCGCGATCAGCGGCCCGGTGCCGGCGCCGATGTCGCGCCAGACGGATCGCGCGGCCAGCGCCTGCACACGCTCCGGTCCGGGCGTGCGCCGCGCCACGATGGGCGGCAGCAGCGGCAGCTGCAAGGCGCGCAGCACCACGATCAGCGCCGCGCAGCTCCACAGCCAGCCGAGGCCGAAGCCCACCAGCGCAATGGCCGTGACGAGCGACAGGCTCACCAGCAGCCGCTCGGCGCCGAAGCGCTCCGCCATGTGCCCGCCGACCGGGCTCAGCAGGATCTCCGCCAGGTAGCGCAGCGCCATCAGAACGCCGGCGACGATCACCGCGCCGCCCGGCATCAGGTCCTTGCCGAGGTAGGACAGGCCGACGATGAAGAGCCCGTCCAGCGTCAGCCCTTCCATGAACGACCAGCCGTCGAGGCTGTTGGGCCGCTTGAAGCGCCCCGCAGGCTTGCCCACCGGATGCGGTGCCGAGGGCAGCCGCCGCGTGACCAGGCAGGCGAGCAGCGAGAACACCGCGAGGATGCCGAAGATCGCGCGCGGCCCGACCCAGTGCGCGAGCAACGCGCCCAGCGGCAGCGCCAGCACCGGCCCCATCGCGATGACGGCACGCGAGCGCCCGTTGCGCCGCGCCGCGCCGAGCGGGTCGGCCGTGGCCAGGGCCTGCGTCGACAGGTTCAGCGCCGCGAAGCACAGGCCCCACATCAGCCGCAGCGGCAGCAGCGCCCAGAAGCCGGAGAGCGTGGCGTAGCCGAGCCCGCAGACCGCGGCCGCCACGACAGCCAGGGTGCAGGTGGGCCGGTCGCCGTTGCGCGCATAGAAGCGGGCGACGAAGCCGTAGCCCGCGATGCGCACCAGCCGGTTGGCGGCGAGCAGCATGCCGGCCTCGGCCAGCGTCACGCCGAACTGGTCGGCATACATCGGCAGCAGCAGGTAGAGCACCACGTCGGCGGGCAGCGAGAGGCCGAGCGCCATCGCGGCGTGGCGGGAATCCAGGTCGGTGGAATTCGGGGCGGGAGCGGGTGGAGAGCTGGACATCGAGCGCCGATGGTGCGCCGCGCCACGCGTGCCTGACAAACGACTTAAACGCCGGCCATGCGTGAGAAAATTGCACGCATGCAGTTTCGCGAGCCGCCCCTCAATGCCGTGCGCGCCTTTGCCGCCGCAGCCCGACACCTGAGTTTCACGCGCGCGGCGCTCGAGCTGCATGTCACGCACAGCGCCGTGAGCCGGCAGATCAAGGCCCTGGAAGAGTTCCTGGGCGTCGAGCTGTTCGAGCGCCGCATCCGCCAGGTGGCGCTGACCGCCGAGGGGCAGCAGTTCTTTGCCGAGGTCGAACCGGCGCTGGCGCAGATCGGCGCTGCTGCGCGGGCGCTGCAGGCACAGGGCACGGCGCGCGCGGTGCGCATCAACGTGCGCCCTTCTTTCGCGGTGCGCTGGCTCATTCCGCGCCTGCCGTCCTTCGTCGAGCAATATCCCGACATCGAGCCGCAGGTGGTCACCAGCACCGTGATGCCCGAGCAGGCGGTCGACAGCTTCGACATCGCGGTGCGGCGGGGGCGCGAAGGCTGGCCGCCGTCCATCAAGGCGCGCCCCTTCCTGAAAGACGAGGTGCTGGTGGTCGGCGCGCCCTCTCTCTTCAAGACCCATCCGCTGGACGACCTGCGTTCGCTGGCGTCACACGTACTGCTGTCGGCCAAGACCCGCAAGGACGACTGGGACGCCTGGAAGAAGCAGTTCGGCGCGCCGCGCGCGAGGCCCGCCGGCCGGCTGCAGTTCGACCACCTGCACTTCGTGCTGCAGGCCGCGGTCGACGGGCTGGGCATCGCGCTGGCGCCCACATCCCTGGTGTCGCACGACCTGGCCTCCGGCCGGCTGCAGTCGCCGCTGCCCGCGCTGCGCATGACGCTGGACCGGTACTACTACGGCCTGTCGCCCGACGCCGCGCCGGAGGCGGCGTACGTGGCGGAGTGGTTCGAGCGCATGCAGGCCGAGGCCATCAGGACGACTTAGGACGCCGCCAGCAACCGGATCACGTCCGCCACGCCGACGGTGCCCTTGCGCACGTCGGCATCGCCGCCCGCGAAGCTGATCCAGCCCTCGTTGAAGCCGTCGAGCATCTGGATGCGCGGCACCGGGTCGCGCATGCCCTGCGCAAGAAAGACCGCGCCCCAGGTCTCGCGCGGCACCGCCTGCGCCTGCACCGCGCGGCCCAGCACCGCCGACAACGCAGCCGCGATGTCGTGCTGGCTCAGGCGCTGCGGGCCTTCGAGCTCGACGATGCGCGGCGGCTCGCCCGGCTGCGTCAGCAATTCGGCGGCGACGCGGCCCACGTCGGCGGTGGCGACCATCGGCACCGCACGCTCCAGCGGTTGCAGATAGCTGGAGAGCACGCCCTGTTCGCGGGCCTGCGCGATGTCCCAGGCCAGGTTCTCCAGGAACCATGCGGGCCGCAGGAAAGTGACGAGAAGCGGCAGCGTGGCCAGCGCTTCTTCCATCAGCGTGCGCTGGCTCAGCAGGTTGGGCTGCGCGGCCTGCGCGCCCACGGTCGACAGGCACACCGCCCTGGCGGGCCGCGCGGCATCGAGCGCCTGGCGCACCGCGCCGATCACCGCCCTCGCCTCGGGAAACCCGGGCTGCGGATCGAACTCCGAAGGCGGCAGCACGAAGACACCCGTCGCGCCGGTGAAGGCATGGGTGAGCGCCTGCGCGTCCTCCATTTCCGCGATGGCGACCTCGCAGCCCTGGTCGGCCCAGAAGCTGCCCTTGGCCGCGTCGCGGACGACTGCTCGAACAGGCTGGCCCGCGGCCAGCAAGTTGCGCGCGACGGCACCGCCGACCTTGCCTGTGATACCGGTGATTGCGTACATGAAACTTTCCTTTCGAATGCGTGGAGTCACGATGGGGTCGAATGGTAGGAACGGGTCATCTTTGAGTAAAGCGACTGAGCGGAATATGATTCATGACACCTGATCACCAATTAAAAAACGCGCGCAATGACACTCGACGGACGCCTCCTCTCCAACGTCAGCGTGCTGGCCGCCGTGGTCGAAGGCGGCAGCTTCGCCAACGCCGCCACGGCGCTGGGCCTCACCCCCTCCGGAGTGAGCCGCTCCATCGCGCGGCTCGAGGCACGCATCGGCGTGCGGCTGTTCGACCGCACCACGCGCTCGCTGAACCTCACCGACGAAGGCCGGCTGCTCTACGCCAACATCAATCCGCTGGTGCTTGGCATCGAGGACGCGGTGACGATCGCGTCGGGCGCATCCGGCGCGGTGCGCGGGCGCCTGCGCGTCAACACCGACGCATTCACCTCACGCCTTCTGCTGGCGCGCCACCTGCCGCGCTTCCTTGCGCAATACCCCGAACTCACGCTGGAACTGGTCGCGCGCGAACAGCTCGGCGACCTGGTGGCCGAAGGCTTCGACATCGCCGTGCGCTTCGGCGAGCCGCCGTCGTCGTCGCTGGTGGCTCGCAAGCTGATGGACTCGCGCGTCGTCACCGTCGCAACGCCCGCCTACCTGGCACGGCATGGTCGCCCCGCGAAGCCGGCTGATCTCGGCGGCCATGCCTGCCTGCAGGTGCGCAATCCAGCCACGGGGCAACCCTATTCGTGGGAGTTCCAGCGCGGACGCAAGCTCGTGCAGGTGCCCACTACCGGGCGATTGCTGCTCACCGACCCGGGCACCGTGCTGGAAACCGTGCTCGCCGGCATCTGCGTGGCGCAGATCAAGGCCGTAGGCATACAGCCGCAACTCGACAGCGGCGAGCTGGTCGACCTGTTTCCCGACTGGCCCGACGAGCGGCTTGCGCTCTATGCGCTCTATCCGTCACGCCACCTGCCGGCCGCCAAAGTGCGCGCGTTCATCGATTTCGTGATGGAGGTCGTCTCGCCAGTGTCTTCGCCTGCATCGAAGCCGAAGCCCCGGCGCTGATGCTCGTGTCCGGAAGCGGCCAGCGCCATTGGCCGGCCGGCCGCACGATGCCGGCATGAACGCCACCACGACGCCGACGACAACACCGCCGCCCCGCGCCTTCCGGAATCTCGCGTGGTCCAACCTCGCCGCGCAGTCCGCCGAACAGTTGAGCCTCGCGGCCGTGCCGCTGGTCGCCGTGCTGGCGCTCAAGGCCGGGCCGGGAGAAATCGGCTTCCTCGCGGCCATCCAGACACTGCCTTTCCTGCTGGTCTCCATGCCGCTGGGCCTGCTGGCAGATCGCATGTCGCGGCGGCGGCTGATGGTGTGGGCCGAAGGCTTGCGGGCGGCGTCGCTGCTGATGCTGCTCGCGCTTGTGCTCTGGTCGAAGCTCGGCATTGCATGGCTTGCGGTGCTCGGGTTTCTTGGTGCCGTGGGCACGGTGGGCTTCAGCGTCGCGGCGCCTGCGCTGGTGCCGGCCCTGGTGCCGCGCGACGCACTGGCCGTGGCCAACGGGCGGCTGGAACTGGCCCGCAGCGCGGCCTTCACTGCCGGGCCGGCACTGGCAGGCGCGCTCGTCGCGTGGGCGGGCGCATCGGCTGCATTCGTGCTCGCCGCCGTGCTGTCGGTCTCGGCCGTCGGCCTGCTGTGGAGCCTCGGCGAGGCGCCGCGCGTGCAAGCCGCATCGCGGCGCAATCCGCTGCTCGACCTGAGGGACGGCGCGCGCTTCGTCTGGCGGCACGAACTGCTGCGGCCCATGCTGATGACCGGCGCGGTCTTCAACATCTCGTGGTTCGTGCTGCAGGCAGCCTACGTGCCCTATGCGGTGCGCGTGCTCGGGCTCGGCGCGCAGGCGGTCGGCTTCACGCTCGCCATGTACGGCGCGGGCATGGTGTTTGGCGCATTGCTGACGGCACGGGTGGTGGCGCGGATGCCGTTCGGGCGCGCCATCCAGATAGGCCCGGCGGCGGCGGTCGTGGCCGGCGCGCTGATGGCGGCGACGCTCTTCGTGCACAGCGCGGCGCTGGCCTCGCTGTCGTTCTTTCTCTTCGGCGCGGGGCCGATGGTCTGGGTCATCACATCGGCCACGCTGCGCCAGAGCGTTGCGCCGCCCGCAATGCTGAGCCGCGTGTCGGCGGTGTTCCTGACGATCAACACCGGCGCGCGGCCGATAGGCGCGGCGCTCGGCGGACTGGTCGGTGCCACGCATGGCGAGTCGGCCTGCCTGCTGCTGGCGCTCGCGGGCTTCGTGCTGCAGGCGGGGATCATCTTTGCCTCGCGCATCGCGACGCTGCGCCGGCTGCCGGCGCTGGCGCCCACCTGAGCGCTGCTAGAACAGCGAAGCCATCCCGTTGGGCCGCGCGTCCTCGATGGCGAGCATGCGCAGCTTGGTCAGCGCACCACCGCCCGCCGAGAAACCGCCCGGCTTGTTGCCCGCCGCCAGCACGCGGTGGCACGGCACCACCGGCGCGAAGGGGTTGTGGCCCATGGCCTGCCCCACCGCGCGCGACAGACTCTTGTCGCCAAGCTCCTCGGCGATCTCTCCATAGGTGCGCGTCTGCCCGGGCGGAATGCGCCGCGCGATCGCGTAGATGCGCTGGTGAAACTCGGACACGCCACGCATGTCGAGTTCGATATGGCTCAGGTCGTCGTGCACGCCCTGCAGCAGGCCCTGGATGGCCGAGATGGCGCGCTGCGCCATCTGGTCGGGTGGCCCTTCGCGCAGTTCCGGAAAGCGCTGCCTCATGCGCGCCCGCGTGGCCGGCTCGCCGTCGTCCGCGGGCAGCTGCACGCCGACCAGCCCCTGCGGGCCCCACGCCAGCGCGCACATGCCGATGGCAGTCTCGAACAGGGCAAAGCCGCTCATGGAGTCTCCTGCAATGCATGCTGGCGCGACGCAAGCACGGCAGCAGCCCACAGCGTGATCGCCGACGCCACGAGGCCGCGCGCCAGGCCGCCGGCGCCGTCGGAAATCCATCCGGTGACGGTCGGCCCGACGATCTGCCCCGCCGCGAAAACGATGGTGAACATGCTGATGCCCTGCGCCCAACGCGCGGGCGGCAGGTTGTGGCGAACCAGCGCGGTGGTCGACGCCACCACCGACAGGAACACCCCGCCGAACAGCACGCCCGACACCAGCGCCACCGGCGCCGACGGGCTCAGCACCGGCAGCAGCGTGGCCACGCCGAGCAGCCCGTTCAGCAGCGCCTGCGGCTGGCCGCCGCGATAGCGGTCGAGCAGGCCCGCCCACAAACGGGAAGAAGCCACGCAGGCGACACCCAGCAGCGCATAGAACAGCGTGATGAATCCCGCACTGGCACCCTGCTCCCGCAGCAGCGCGATCACGAAAGTCATGTAGCCGATGTAGCCCATGCCGAACAGCGCATAGCCCGCCAGCGCCCAGCCGAATCGGCGCAGCGCGACCGGCGGTGCGCTGGCAGCTGCAGCGGACGACGGCGCGGCGTGCGCAGCGGGACCACTGTCCGGCATCGCACGGCCCGCCCACGCCAGCAGGCAGGTGGCCGCCGCGCTCGCGATGGCCAACGCCCACCAGGCCCACGCCCAGCCGTGCGGCACGTCCGCAGCCGCGCGCAACACCTGCGGCACCAGCAGCGCCGACAGCGCAATGCCGAAGCCGGTACCGCCGTAGTAGATGCCGAGCAGCAGTCCCCCTCGCGAAGACCCGGCCTCGCCGAGCCGCGCGGCCAGCAGGCCGCCCGCCACGAACACCCACGCGCTCGCTATGCCGGCCAGCAGGCGCTGCAGCAGCAACGCAGGTGCCGCCGTCACGAAGCCGCTGCCCGCCATGAAGACGCTCGCCAGCACGGCGCCCACCACCAGCAACCGGGTCACGCCGAAGCGGCGCATCAGCATCGGCGTGATCAGCGCGCCGATCAGGTAGCCCACCGCGTTCGCCGTGTTCATGCCGCCGGCCAGCGCATAGCTCCAGCCGAGATCGGCGCGCATCGGCGGCAGCAGCAGACCGTAGGAAAAGCGCGTGATGCCCAGCGACACGGCCGCGCCCATCGAGAGCGCGAATGCAAGACGGAGCGCGGGCTGTGCCGGGGCGGCGGTGGAAGTGAGCGAAGTCGACATCAGCAGCAAAGGGGGTGCCGCGCATTTTGCGGCAGCCTGCCCGATCCTGCTGCCGGGGGCTCCCCTCAGGCCGTGCCAGCGACAGGGTCGCTGTGCAACAGGTGCCGCTCCAGCAGCACCGCCACGTGCACCGCCTCGCGCCGGGCGCCGTCTTCTATCTGGTGGCGGCAGCTGGTGCCGTCGGCCACGACGACCGCGTCGGGCCTGGCGCGGATGGCAGGCAGCAGGCTCGCTTCCGCCATCTGCATCGACACCTCGAAGTGGCTGGCCTCGTAGCCGAAGCTGCCGGCCATGCCGCAGCACGAGCTTTCGATCAGCTCGGGCTGCGTGCCGGGAATCAGCTTCAGCACCTCCATCACCGGGCTCACCGCGCCGAAGGCTTTCTGGTGGCAGTGGCCGTGCAGCAGGATCGGCGTCTCGGCCGGTCGCAAGGCCAGTTCGAAGCGGCCGAGCTTCACTTCCCGCGCGATGAATTCCTCGAACAGCAGCGCATGCTTTGCCACCAGCTCGGCCTTCTCGCCGAAGCCCATCACCAGCGTTTCGTCGCGCAGGGTGAGCAGGCACGATGGTTCCAGTCCGACGATGGGCACGCCGGCCCGCGCCAGCGGTACGAGCGCATCGATCAGCGCCCCGGCCTTCGCCTTGGCCTCTTCGACCATGCCGCTCGCCAGGAAGGTGCGGCCGCAGCAGTGGTGGCCGCCGTGCTTCTCGACGGTGTGCAGCAGGTAACCGGCCGCCTGCAGCACGCGCGCCGCCGCGAATGCGTTCTCGCTCTCGAAGGTGCCGTTGAAGGTGTCGACGAACAGCACCGCCGCCTTGCCGCCGCGCCGCGCGACGGCCAGCAGCGCGTCGCGATCGGCAAAAAGGCCGGGCTCGTTGTCCTTCGCGCGCCAGAAGGTGTCGCTGCGCCAGGCGGGCAGCGAGCGCTTCGCTGAAAAGCCCAGCAGCTTCTCGCCGATCCAAGCGGCGCCGGGCACGCTGTTGCGCAGGTTCAGCAGCCACGGCATGCGGCTGGCCTTGTGCGCGTAGTCGGGCAGCCTGGCCACGAGCTTGTCTTTCAGCGTGTGGCCATGGCGCTTCTTGTAGTGATCGAGGAACTCGATCTTCATCTTCGCCATGTCCACGCCCGTGGGGCAGTCGCGCTTGCAGCCCTTGCAGCCGACGCACAGGTCCATGGTCTCGTGCATGGCCTCGCTGGTGAAGGCATCGGGGCCGAGCTGGCCCGATAGCGCCAGGCGCAGCGTGTTGGCGCGGCCGCGCGTCAGGTGCTGCTCGTCGCGCGTCGCACGGTAGCTCGGGCACATGGTGCCGGCGTCGAACTTCCGGCAGTGGCCGTTGTTGTTGCACATCTCCACGGCCTTGGCGAGGCCGCCGGTGCTGTCGCCGCCGGTGCCGGGTGCGGTGGTCACCTCGGTCACCGGGTCGGCGTTGACGTTCCATGCCGACCAGTCGAGCACGGGCTTGAGTTCGATGCGTCGGTACGGCTTGGGTGCGGTGGCCGGCGCAAAGCGGAACAGCGAGCCGTCGTCCATGCGCGGCGTGTCGATGATCTTGCCGGGGTTGAACAGGTCCAGCGGGTCGAGCTTGCGCTTGATGGCGCGGAAGGCTTCGTTGATGGCCGGGCCGAACTGCCATTCGATCCACTCGCCGCGGCACAGGCCGTCGCCATGCTCGCCGCTGAAGGCGCCCTTGTACTTGCGCACCAGCGCGCTCGCTTCTTCTGCAATGGCGCGCATCTTGGCGGCGCCGTCCACGCGCATGTCCAGGATGGGCCGCACATGCAGCGTGCCGACCGATGCGTGCGCGTACCAGGTGCCACGGCTGCCGTACTTCGCGAACACTTCGGTCAGCGCATCGGTGTATTCGGCCAGGTGCTCAAGCGGCACGGCGCAGTCTTCGATAAAGCTCACCGGCTTGCCGTCGCCCTTGAGGCTCATCATGATGTTGAGGCCTGCCTTGCGCACTTCCCACAGGTTCTTCTGCCGCGCGTCGTCGGGCATCTCGACCACGCTGCCGGGCAGGCCGAGGTCGCCCATCAGCTCGACCAGCCGCTTAAGTTGCGCCAGCAGCGCGGCCTTTTCTGCACCCGAGAACTCCACCAGCAGGATGGCCGCCGGCTTGCCGATGAGCGCGGTTTCCACCGTGGGCTTGAACGCCGGGTTCCCCAGGCTCAGCTCGATCATGGTTCGGTCGACCAGCTCCACCGCCGTCGGCTCCAGCTTCACGATGTGCTGCGCCGCATCCATCGCCGCGTGGAAGGTCGGGAAGTTGACGATGCCCAGTACCTTGGCGCGCGGCAGCGGCGCGAGCTTGAGCTTCAGGCTGCGTGTATAGGCCAGCGTGCCCTCGGAGCCGATCAGCAGGTGCGCCAGGTTCACGCTGCCGTCCGCCGTGTACGGCCGCTCGCTCTGGTTGTCGAAGATGTCGAGGTTGTAGCCCGCCACGCGGCGCATCACCTTGGGCCAGTGCTCGGCGATCTGCTCGCGCTGCTGCCTGGCCAGCCCGCGCACGAACTGCGCGATGCCCGCCGCGCGCACGCCCAGCGAACCCACGGGGCCGAAGTCGACCAGTTCGCCGTTCGACAGCCACGCGCTGGCGCCCAGCACGTTGTGCACCATGTTGCCGTAGGCGATGGAGCGCGAGCCGCAGGAGTTGTTGCCCGCCATGCCGCCCAGCGTGGCCTGCGCGCTGGTCGATACGTCCACCGGGTACCACAGGCCGTGCGGCTTGAGCTGCTCATTCAGGTGGTCGAGCACGAGGCCGGGCTCGACCGTGGCCGTGCCCTCTTCCACGTTCACGTCGAGCACGCGCCGGAAGTGCTTGCTGTTGTCGATGACCAGCGCCGCCCCCGTGGTCTGCCCGCACTGGCTGGTGCCGCCGCCGCGCGCGAGCACCGGCACCTTCAGGTCGCGCGCGATGTCGATGGCGGTGGCGATGTCGCGTTCGTTCGTGGGCACGAAGGCGCCCACGGGCGTGATCTGGTAGATCGACGCGTCGGTGGCGTAGCGGCCGCGCGAACCGTCGTCGAACAGCACCTCGCCCTGCGTGTCGGCACGCAGCCGGCGCGCGAGCAGCTCGCAGGTGTCGTTGGGCGGAAGAACGGTTCCGGCTGGCTGCATGTGGCTGGCGGGATCGATGCGCATGGTGGTTCTCTGGTCAGCTCGACTTGGCCGAGGGATAGATTTCGCCGGCGCGCAGCAGCTCGAGCACGGTGTCGCGCTTGCGCAGCACATGCGACACGAGCACCTGGCGCATGGCGGCGGCGTCGCGCGCAGCCAGCGCGTCGATCATCTGCTCGTGCTCCTGCACGGCGTGCTTCCACTTGGCCTCGTTCTGGTTGGTGCGAAAGCGCAGCGACTGCACGCGGGCGTTGATGGAACGGTAGGTGTTCGACAGCACCGGGTTGGCCGCCGCGTCGTTGATGGCGGTGTGGATCCGCGCGTTCAGGCGGTAGTAGCCCGACAGGTCGCGCCGCGCGAAGCAGGCCATCATTTCGTAGTGCAGCGCGCGCACCTCGGCCAGTTCGTCGTCGGTGATCCGCTTGGCCGCCAGCTCGCCCGACATGCCCTCGAGCATGGCCAGCACCTCGAAGGTGTTGAGCACATCGGCCTCGGTGAGCTTCACCGCCACCGCGCCGCGGTTGGGCAGCAGGTCGACCAGCCCTTCGGCCGCGAGCAGCTTGATGGCCTCGCGCAGCGGCGTGCGCGAGACGTTCAGCTGCAGGCACAGCTCGCGTTCGTTGAGCTTGGCGCCGGGCGCGATGTAGCCCTCCACCAGCATGGTCCGCAGCCGCGAGGCCACCTGGTCGTGCAACGCCAGGCGCGAGATTTCGATGATTTCCGCTGTCATGGTTTTTCCCTTTGAATGCATTTTGAATGCAAAAAATCGCCCCAACAACCAAGATGCATCAGGGTAAACCATCGCACCAAAATGTATTTTGAATGCAAAACTGAAAAGCGAAAGGACAGTCCATGCTGCAACTCGACATCCATCCCACCGGCCGCCACTTCCTCCAGATTCCCGGCCCCAGCCCCGTGCCCGACCGCATCCTGCGGGCCATGAGCCTGCCCACCATCGACCATCGCGGGCCCGAGTTCGGCACGCTGGGGCTGAAGGTGCTGGGCGGCATCAGGCAAATCTTCAAGACGAAGCACCCGGTCGCCATCTACCCCGCCTCCGGCACCGGCGCATGGGAGGCCGCGCTCGCCAACACGCTGAGCCCGGGCGACCACGTGCTGATGTACGAAACCGGCCACTTCGCCTCGCTGTGGCAGAAGATGGCCACGCGCCTGGGCCTGTCGACCGAGTTCCTCGCGTGGCCGGGCACCGACGCGCAACTGCCCAGCGCGCCGAGCTGGCGCCGCGGCGTGCAGGCCGAACTGATCGAAGCGCGCCTGCGCAAGGACACCGAAAAGAAAATCAAGGCCGTGTGCGTGGTGCACAACGAGACCTCCACCGGCGTCACCTCCGACATCGCCTCGGTGCGCAAGGCCATCGACGCGGCGGGGCACCCGGCGCTGCTGATGGTGGACAGCATCTCCGGCCTGGCCAGCGCGGACTACCGCCACGACGAATGGGGCGTGGACGTGTGCGTGAGCGGCTCGCAGAAGGGCCTGATGCTGCCGCCGGGCATCAGCTTCAACGCGCTGTCGCCGCGCGCGCTCGAAGTCTCGAAGACCGCGAAGCTGCCCAAGGCCTTCTGGGCCTGGGACGAGATCGTCGAGATGAACAAGGACGGCTACTGGCCCTACACGCCCAACACCAACCTGCTGTACGGCCTGTCGGAGTCGCTGGACATGATCCTCGGCGAAGGCCTGGACAACGTGTTCGCGCGCCACCAGCGCTGGGCCGCGGGCGTGCGCGCCGCCGTCAATGCATGGGGCCTGCCGATCCAGTGCGCCGACCCGGCCGTGTACTCGCCAGTGCTCACCGGCGTGATCACGCCCGAGGGCGTCGATGCAGACGCGCTGCGGCGGCTGATCCACCAGCGCTTCGACCTTTCGCTGGGCACCGGCCTGGGCAAGCTCAAGGGCCGCATGTTCCGCATGGGCCACCTGGGTGACAGCAACGACCTGACGCTGGTGGCCATGGTCGCGGGCGTCGAGATGGGCATGAAGCTCGCGGGCATCAAGCTGGCCGGCAGCGGCGTGCACGCGGCCATGGACCACTTCGCGAACCACACGGCACCGGCCGAGCTGCAGAAAGCCGCATAGGCACGCAGCACTGCCGGTGCTGCACCGGCAACAGCGCCCCCGGCGCGCATCGGATTCCTACCTACGACGGAGACAAAGAAGATGCAAAGACGTTCCCTCATCCAGGCCGCCGGTGCGGCCGCCGCCACGCTGGGCGTGCCCCGGCTCTTCGCGCAGGAGTGGCCTTCGGGGCCGGTACGCATCGTGGTCGGCTTTCCGCCGGGCGGCGGCACCGACGCCCTGGCCCGCGTGGTCGCGCAGAAGCTCACCATCATGTGGGGCCAGCAGGTCATCGTGGAGAACAAGGGCGGCGTGGCCGGCGTGCTGGCGGCCGACTACGTGGCGCAGCAGCCGGCCGACGGCAGCACGCTGCTCATGGCGCACATCAACAGCCATGCGCTGGCGCCCAGCCTGCAGCCCAAGCTGCGCTACAACGTGGAGCGCGACTTCGTGCCCATCGTGCTGGTGGGCGTCACGCCCAACCTGCTGATCGCCAATCCGGGGCAGAAGGCGCTGAGCGTGAAGGACATCGTGGCCGCCTGCAAGGCCGCGCCGGGCACCCTCAGCTTCGGCTCGGCCGGCGCGGGCTCGGCGCAGCACCTGGCGCTGGAAATGTTCAAGCTGCAGGGCGGCGTCGATGCGCTGCACGTGCCGTACAAGGGCAGCGGCCCGCTGCTGGCCGACCTGATGGGCGGGCAGATCCAGTACAGCTTCGAGACCATGACCGCCGCCACGCCGCACGTGAAGAACGGCCGCGTGATCGCTGTGGCGCAGACGCGCACCAAGCGCGCCAAGGGCCACCCGAACGTGCCGACCATGCAGGAGCAAGGCTTCCAGGGCTTCGAGGCGACCACCTGGTACGGGCTCGCGGGGCCGGGCAAGCTGCCGGCCTCCATCGCGCAGAAGGTGAACCGCGACGTCAACACCGTGCTCGCGATGCCCGACGTGCAGGAACGGCTGGACACCTACGGCGCCGAAGACGGCGGCGGCTCGCAGGACAAGTTCAAGCAGTTCATCAGCACGGAAATCGCGAAGTGGGCGAAGGTGGTGAAGGACGGAAATGTCCATGTCGAGACCTGAAGCTGGGAAGATCGGGCAGATGAACCCATCCCAGACCGCCCTTACCGACGCCCTCGTCGCCGCGCGCCGCGGCAACCGCACCCTCGACGCCACGCCCTGGCTCGACACGCTCGAAACCGCCGACCAGGCCTATGAAGTGCAGGACGCCGTGGCCGCCGCGCTCGGCTGGTTCGGCGCGGCTGCCGTGCCCGGCACCTGGAAGTCGGGCGGCGGCTCGCGCAGCGCGACGCTCACGCATGCGCCGCTGCCGCCCGCCGGCGTTCGCCCGAGCCCGGCGGACTTCAGCGACCTGGTGCTCCACACGCCCGGCATCGAGGCGGAAATCGCACTGCGGCTCGGCCAGGACGTCACGCCCGCGCAGGCGGCGGCGCTCGACCACGGCAACGCCGCATCGGTCGTCGATGCCATGGCCGTGTCGGTCGAGATCGTCGATGCCCGCTGGCAAGACCTGCCCTCCACGCCCGCCCTGCTGCGCCTGGCCGACTCGCAGGTACACGGCGCGCTGGTGATCGGCGAATGGAAGCCGTATGCCGCGCTCGATTGGTCTTCGCAGCGCTGCGAGACCAGGGTCGGCAATGCGGACACGGTGCTGCGCACCGGCACGCACCCGTTGGGCGACCCCACGTGGCTGCTTCCCATCTGGCTGCGCCACCTCACGCGCCACGGCCACACCGTGCCGGCCGGCACCGTGGTCACCACGGGCTCGTGGGTCGGCGTGCTGCCCTGCCGGCGCGGCGATCAGGTGTCGGCCGAATTCCCCGGCGTCGGCGCGGTCCGCTTGAGCGTGTAGCGCCCGCCGCCCACGCCTGAGCACGCGACCAGAAAGTCCAGCACCGCGCGCACCCGGGCCGGCAGCGTGCCGGCCTTGCCGATGTACACCGCGTGGATCGGCTCCACCTCGCAGGGATTGAACTCCTCCAGCAGCGGCACCAGCCGGCCCGCGTCGATGTCGTGCTGTATGTGATACAGCGACAGCCGCGCCACGCCCGCCCCTGCGATGGCCAACTGCCGCAAGGTCTCGCCGTCGCCCGCGCGCACCGGGCCGGCCACCGGCAGCCACTGCGTTCGCCCGTCCACGCGCAGCGGCCAATCGGGCGAGTTGCGGCGGTAGCTCCAGCCCAGCCGGTTGTGCGCCTCCAGCTCCTGCGGCGTGCGTGGTGTGCCGTACTTCGCAAGATACGACGGCGCAGCCACGATCGACTGGCTGGTCTCGCCGAGCCGCCGCGCCACCAGGTCTGAAGACGGCAATTGCCCCCATCGGATGGCGATGTCCGCGCGCTCGTCCATCAGGTCGACGATGCGGTCGGTGAGCGCGATGTCGAGCGAGATCTGCGGATGCATCTCCAGCAGGCGCGGCACCAGCGGCACCAGCTTGTGCTGCCCGAATGACACGCTCGCATTGATGCTCACCCGCCCGCGCGGGGCCGCTCCGGCCGCGGCGCAGCGTTCTGCCTCGTCCATGTCGGCCAGCACGCGCAGGCTGCGCTCGTAGAACTCCGAGCCCTCTGGCGTGAGCTGCAGCTTGCGGGTGGAGCGGTGAACCAGCTGTATGCCCAGGCGGAGCTCCATGCGCGACATCAGCTTGCTCACGGCGGAGGGTGTCATGCCCAGCAGGCGCGCCGCAGCCGAGAAGACGCCCGATTCCACCACCTGGACGAAAGCTTCCATTTCGCCGGAGCGGTTGACGTCGATGCGCGGCATGGCAGGCTTCCTTTTTTGTGACTTCAAATCACAAATGCTTGTACTCGCGGCATTCTAGTCATCGAGCCTGTTTGTCTCCACAGTACAGGGCATCATGCCAATCGCTCTACTCGCCCTCACCGCCGGTGCCTTCGGAATAGGCACCACCGAGTTCGTCATCATGGGCCTGCTGCTGCAGGTGTCGACGGACCTGCATGTTTCCATCACGGCCGCCGGCCTGCTGATCTCGGGCTACGCGCTCGGGGTCGCGGTCGGCGCTCCCGTGCTCACCATCGCCACGCGCAAGCTGCCCCGCAAGACGGTGCTGCTCGCGCTGATGGCCATCTTCACGCTCGGCAACCTGGCCTGCGCGCTCGCGCCCAACTACGAAATGCTGATGGCCGCACGTGTGGTCACTTCGCTGGCGCACGGCACCTTCTTCGGCGTCGGCTCGGTGGTGGCCACCGGACTGGTGGCGCCCGAGCGCCGGGCGTCGGCCATCGCGATCATGTTCACCGGCCTGACCGCCGCCACGCTGCTGGGCGTGCCGGCCGGTGCATGGCTGGGCCTGCACCTGGGCTGGCGCGCCGCGTTCTGGGCGGTCGCCGCGCTGGGCGTGCTGGCCTTCGCGGTACTCGCCGTGTTCGTGCCGCGCAGCCGAACCGACGCGCCGATCGCCCCGCTGCGCGAGGAACTGGCGGTGCTGGTGCGCCCGCAAGTGCTGCTGGGCCTTGCGATGACGGTGCTGGGCTTCGCCGGCGTGCTGGCCGTCTTCACCTATATCCAGCCGCTGCTGACGCAGGTCACGGGGCTGTCGGAATCGGCGGTGTCGCCGGTGCTGCTGGTGTTCGGCGGCGGGCTGGCCGTGGGCAACATCCTGGGCGGCAAGCTGGCCGACCGCGCCACGATGCCGGCCGTGCTGGGCACGCTGGCGGTGCTGGCGGTGGTGCTAGGCGTCATGCAGTGGGTCATCGGCACGCCATGGATGGCGGTGGCCTTCGTCGGCCTGCTGGGCGTGGCCTCGTTCGCCACGGTGGCGCCCATGCAGTTGCGGGTGCTCGAAAAGGCCTCGGGAGCCGGACAGAACCTGGCGTCGAGCCTGAACATCGCGGCCTTCAACCTGGGCAATGCGCTCGGCGCGTGGGTCGGCGGCGTGGTGATCGCACACGGCCCCGGGCTGCGCGCACTGGGCTGGGTGGCGGCGCTGCTCACGCTCGCGGGCCTGGCCATCGCGCTGTGGAGCCGCGCGCTGGACCGGCGCGAACCGCGCCACACACTGCACGATTGCGCTTCGCAAACCGCCTGATCCTTCTCCTGGCGGGAATCCACAGGAATCGCGGCAAAGGCAGAATCCAGGGACACCGAAGCCCCGTATCTACTGCGCAATGCTCTTTTCCCTCCAAGTCCGCCCCGCCGTTGCGACCGACGCGCACGCGCTGGCGGCCTTGGCCATCCAGGTCTGGCTCGACACCTACGCCACCGATGGCGTGAACGACCTGCTGGGGCGCCACGTGCTCGACGCGTTCACGCCGTCGGGCTTTGCCGCTTTGGCGCAGGACGCGGCAGCAGCTCTGCTGGTCGCGCAGAACGATGCGCACCTCGTCGGCTACGCGCTGTTGCGCTTCGATGCAGCGCAGCCGCTCGCCTTGGCCTGCAATACGGAACTCTGCACGCTCTACGTGCAGGAGCGGTTCACCCGGGCCGGCGTCGGCACGGCGTTGCTGGAGCAGGCACGCATCGCGGTAAGGGAGCGCACCGGCGCCGATGCGATGTGGCTGGCGGTCAATACCCGCAACCAGCGCGCCTGCCGCTTCTACGAAAAGCACGGCTTCAGCCTCAAGGGACGAACCTGGTTCGCCCTGGGCGAAGACCGCCACGAGAACCACGTACTCGCCGTGCCCTGAGCACGGGCAGCCACAACCGCGCACCATCCATCGATGTACACAGCCCATTCCGCGAACGACGACAACCACGACACGCCCTCCCCGGCACGCCGCAAAAGCTGGTTTCGCAGCTTTCGCACGCAGGTGGCGCTGGGCTTCGGCGGGCTCGCGGCGGTGCTGGCCGTCACGCTCTCGCTGGTGCTGGGATCGATGTTCGCGCGCAAGAGCGAGGCCGACGAATCGGCCGTGCTGCGCACCATCGCGCGGAACGCATCCAAGGCGCTCGCGGACGGCCTCACCTCGCGCACGCGCGAGATCGAGTTGCTTGCCGACTCGAGCACGCTCTGGAAGGACGGCCTGGGCGCCGAGCGCGTGATCCAGACCATCTCGCGCACCCAGGCGCTCACGCCCTACAGCGCGTGGATCGGCGTGGTGTCGCCCGACGGCGTGGTCCAGGCGTCCACCGGCAAGCTGCTGCTCGGCGCCAACGTGGCCGAGCGGCCGTGGTTCCAGGAAGGCCTGCTCGGCACGCACGTGGGCGACGTGCACGCCGCCAAGCTGCTCGCGGCGCTGCTGCCCAAGGGCAGCGACGGCGGTCCGCAGCGCTTCGTCGACTTCGCGGCGCCCATCCGGCGCGACGGGCAGCTGATCGGCGTGCTGGGCATGCACGGCAGCTGGGAATGGACCCGCAGCGTGGTGGAGTCGCTCTTCCCGGACGACGCCCTGGCGCGCCGCCTCGAGGTGTTCGTGCTGGACGCGAAAGACCATGTGATCTACGCGTCGGACGCTGGCTTCGACCGCTCGGCCGACCTCGGCGTGCAGCCGTCCACCACCGGCGGCTCCGGGGTGAAGTTCGCGCGCGAATCGACGGGCGGCGAGTTCCTGATGGCTACCGCCTCCGTCGGGGCGACCGACGGCAAGATCGACCTGGGCTGGACCGTGGTGGCGCGCGAGCCCGCCGACGTGGCGCGCGCCGCGGCGCGCGACGGCGTCAGGAAGGCGCTGATGCTGGGCCTGCTCTGTGCCGGCCTGGCCTTCGTGCTTGGCTGGTTGCTGGCGCAGCGGCTCACGCGGCCGTTGCGGCAGATCGCGTCGGTGGCACGCGACATCGGTGCCGGCCGGCTCGACACCGGCATCCCCACCAATGCGGGCAGCTCGGAGGTCAAGCAGCTGTCGCTGGCGCTCGCGGGCATGACGGCCAAGCTGGTCAGCGCCAACGCCGAACTGGAGCAGCGCGTGAAGGAGCGCACCGCCGCGCTGGAAACCGCCAACGCCGAGCTCGACCGGCAGGCGCGCTTCGACGCCCTGACCGGCCTGCTCAACCGCCACGGCATGGAAGAACGGCTGCAGCAGGTGCTGGCCGTGTCGAACCCCGACACCGCGCCGCTCGGCATCGTGATGATCGACATCGACCACTTCAAGTCGGTCAACGACCGCTTCGGCCACGCCACCGGCGATCTCGTGTTGAAGGCGGTGGCCGGGCTCATGAAGACCCGGCTGCGCAAGTCAGATATAGCAGCGCGGCTGGGCGGCGAAGAATTCGTGCTGATGCTGCCCGGCGCCAATGCGGCCGAGGCAATGCAGGCGGCCACGGAGCTGGTGCGGCTGGTGGGCGATGCGTTCATCGATCCGGTGGGCCACATCACCATCAGTTGCGGTGTCTCGCAGATGCTGCGCGACGAGGAAAGCGTGGCCAGCGCGCTGCGCCGAGCGGACAAGGCGCTCTACGCCGCGAAGTCGCTGGGCAGGAACCGCGCGGTGGCGCCGCCGCTGCCCTGATACCGGGGCCCGCGGCGCGGCGCTCTTCTCGCCTCAGTGGGCCTCGGCCGTCGTGTCCGGCAAGTTCCTGATGGACATGAAGAACTCGAAGCGGTTGCGCCCCGCCGCCTTCGCGTTGTAGAGCGCCGCATCGGCGCGCGCCAGCAGCTCTTCTGCCGTCACCAAGGAATCGGCGGCCCGGTGGAACGCGATGCCGATGCTGGTCGTGACGTCGATCTGCCGGCCGTCCACCTCGAAGGGCCGCTTGCCGATGCGATCCGTGATCTTGGCCGCGACGATGGCCACCGCCTCCTGGCCGCCGAGGTTTTCGAGCACCAGCACGAACTCGTCGCCCGCGAGCCGGGCCACCATGTCGGTGCCGCGCACGCTGCCCTGCAGGCGCCGCGCATATTCGACCAGCACGGCGTCGCCCACCGCGTGGCCGAGCGTGTCGTTGATGGCCTTGAAGTGGTCGATGTCGAGGAACATCAGCGCGAGCGAATTGCCGGTGAAGCGCCCGCGCAGCACCGCGTCCGGCAGGTATTCGTTGAAGGCCAGCCGGTTCGGCAGGCTGGTGAGCGTGTCGAGCCGCGCCAGCTCGATGAGCTTGTGCTCCACCACCTTCAGCGCGGTGATGTCCAGCGCCAGCGAGAAGATGCCGTGCGTCAGGCCGTCGGACCGCACGTCGGGCACATAGATCACCTGGGTGATGCGCTCGAAGCCCTTGCGCTGGGTGCGCGCCTCGAACTCCACCTTCTCGCCCGCCAGCGCGCGCTCGATCATCGGCTTGCGCGAGAGATACACCTCGCGCCCGGAGATGTCCTGCATGTGGCGCCCCAGCACCTGCGTCGGGTCGAGGCCGAGCCACTCGCGGCTGGTGGCGTTGGCGAAGGTGATTTTTTCCTCGCGGTCGATGTAGGTGATCAGCGCCGGCATGCTGTCGGTGATGGCACGCAGCCGCAGTTCGCTCTCGGCCTGGCGCAGTTCGGCTTCCTTCAGCGCCGTGATGTTGAAGCTCATGAGGTAGAAGCCCACCACCTCGCCGCGCAGGTTCTTGTCGGGAATGAGGTTGACCTGGAAGAAGCCCTCCTTGCCCCGCGTGGGCGCACGCACCGAAAAGCGCACCTTCTTGCCGGAGAACATCACCGGCAGGTAGGGCTTGTGCTGCGCGTACATGGCGTCGCCAAGCGCGGTGCGCAGCGTCGTGCCCACCAGCGAGCCGTCGCCCACGCCCGCCATCTGCCGCGCCCGGATGTTGCCGAACAGGCAGTTCTGGTTGCGGTCGAAGTAGCCGACCAGCGCGGGGATGCTGTCCGTCACGTCGCGCAGCCGCTTTTCCTGCTCGGTCAGCGCCTTGTGGATGGTCACTTCCTCCGTGATGTCGAAGGTCATGGAGAACACGCCGCGCACCACGCCGTCGGCATCGATGTCGGGAATGTAGTGCGCCTTGAAAGTGCGATTGCCGATGCCCAGCGCTGGATCGCCCGGCTTCTCGATGATCACGGCCTCGCCGGCCAGCGCGCGCGCGATGTGCGGCTCCACCAGTGCGAAGTCGCGCTGGCCGCGTACCTCGGGCATCGCGCGGCCGACCAGCGGCGCGTTGTTGTGCAGCGCGCGCACGTGCGCATTGACGAAGGTGTAGCGCAGCGACGCATCGATGTGCGAGACCATCGCGGGAATGTTGTCGGCAATGGTGCGAACCTGCGCCTCGCTGTGCGCCAGGCTCTGCTCGGTGGCGCGGCGCTGCTTCATCAGCTCGTCGAAGGTGCGGGCGAGATCACCGATTTCGTCGTGCGCGTACTGCATCGGCGCCTCGATCTCGTGGGGCGACTGCTGCGCCACCTGCATGTGATGGTGCAGCTCGGCCAAAGGCCGCAGTTGCCGGCGCACCACGCCCAGCGCCAGCGCGCCCGCGGTCAGCGCCAGCAGCACGGCACCGATCCACGCGGCACGCTCGATGGCGTCGACACGGGCGAAGGCCTCGGCGCTGGGGTACATCGAGCCGACGATCCAGTTCGTCTGCTCGGTGCGGTCGAAGGCGTAGAGGCCGGGCACGCCGCGCTCGTCGACGCCTTCGCTCGTGCCCTCGAAGCCCGCGATCGCCCGCAGCACCTGCGGCCCGGCTCCGCCTTCAGCCTGCACATGGTTGAGGATGCGCGACGTGCGCGGATGGTCGATCACGATGCCGTCGGTGGTCGTGATGAACAGGTAGCCCGTCTTGCCGATCTTGACCTCGGCGAGCGCGCCCAAAACGTTGCGGTCCTTGAGGTTGATGGCCCCGGAAATCACGTACCGCACCTGCCCTGCACCGTCGAGCACCGGCGCGGTGATCGCCACCTGCGCCAGGCCGTTCAGCCGGTTGCGGTAGGGCTGCGAAATAATGCCGGCCTTGGACGCCACCGTCTGCTGGAAATAGGCGCGGTCCCTGATGTTCACGCTGCCGATGGGCACCGCGCCGCTCTGGTTGGCGACCAGGTTGCCTTCCATGTCGATGAAGGCGACGTTGTCGAAGGCCTGCTTGAGCGCCGCGTGCTTCTCCAGAAAGGCTTGCAGCGGCTCGGCGTCCTTGAAGTCCTGGGCCACCACGCTGTCGCCGAAAGTCTGCAGCAGGATGCGGCGGCTGCTCAGTTTCTGGTCGATCGCGTCCGCGACGGCGGACACCCTGGCCAGTTGCTCGCCGGCGATGGACGCGCGCAGGCTGGATTTGACGAAATGCAGCGCGCAGGTCGCGATGGTGAACGTGGCGGTGAGAACCACCGCCGCCACCCCGAGGCTGAGGCGTGTGTGCAAACCGAAGCGCAGTTTCGAAGGGCCCGAGGGATTCATTATTGGTCTTGTTCAAGCTGCCGAGGCGTGTGCAGCGGGAGTCTCCGGCGACAGTATCGGGGCCTTCCATATCCCGATTTCTCCCCGACTTCTCGTGCGTCGAAGATTTTAGACTTCGGGCCGTGGTTTCTCCGGACGCGATTCAGGCATCGGGCCAGGCTCCTTGGCAAGCCGAGGTAATGCCGAACATGGATTTGCCATCCGCCCCACTCTAGGGCAGACTTTCCTGTAACAAAAATGTGAGGAGAGCCAATGAAGAGGACCGCCCGCATCTCCGGCGCCATGGCGACTGGCGCTTTTTTCCTGCTTGCGCTGACCTCGTGCGGGGGCGGCGGTGGTGGAGGTGGAGGCGGAGGCGGCGGAATCGGGCTCATCGGATCGGCACCCGCCGCAGGCACGAGCAACCCCACGGGCACGGCGCCCGAATTGCCGGCACCCGCAGCGCTCATCGCCCGGGCCCGGGCCTACGAACTGGACACTCCCTACGTGCCGCCGCCGGGCGATCCGCTGGAGCACAACACCTCCGGGTATGCCAAGGCGATGTGCTCCGCCGTGTTCATCACCGGCCTCGACCCTAACCTGGCGGCGGAGAGCGTGGGCTACTTCACCGGCCCCTATGACCAGCGGCGCAAGGTCGGCAGGCCGGTGGTCGACCGCGACAAGAAAGAGGTGCGCATCGCCATTCCCAACGGCCCGACGCTGGTGGCCCGCTACTACGGCTCGCAAGGTTGCATCACGCTGCCACCCGGCAAGGACGATGTCTACTTCACGCCGGTGACCGTCACCAGCACACTGCCCGATCCGGGCACCCAGCCCTGGCCCATGGGCAACGCCCTGAGTGACGCAGCGCCGGAGGCCGGGCTGGACAGGACGAAGATCAACCAGGCGCTCGACGCGGCCTTCGAGCTGCCGGAGGCCTACACGGCAGGCTTCGTGGTCACGCACAAGGGGCAGATCATCGGCGAACGCTACATGCCGGGCATCACGGCGACGACGCCACTCGAGTCGTGGTCGATGGGAAAGAGCGTCACGGCCACCCTGCTCGGCATGCTGATCAAGCAGGGCGAATACCGGCTCGACCAACCCGCCCCGATCCCGGAATGGCAGTCCGCGGGGGACAAGCGCCAGGAGATCCGGATCGCCGACATCCTTCACATGTCGAGCGGACTGCGCATCAAGGCTCCGGACGACCCGGACTTCGATCCCAACGGGACCTACACCGACCACAAATACTTCTACACGGGGCGCATCAACGCGTTCAACTACGCAGCCACCCGCCCCCAGCAATGGCCGCCAAACACCATCGGCCGCTATCGCAACACCGATCCGGTGCTGGCCAACTACCTGATCCGACTTGCAGTGGAGAAGCGCGGCGAGCAGTACCTCTCTTTTCCGCAAAGAGCCTTGTTCGACAAGATCGGCATTCGCACGATGACACTGGAGACCGACCCCTACGGAAACTTCCTGGCACAGGGCTACGACTACATGTCGGCGCGCGACTGGGCGCGCCTGGGCAATCTGTACCTGCAGGATGGGGTATGGAACGGCGAGCGCCTCCTGCCCGAGGGGTTCGTCAAGTTCGTGAGTACCGTCGCCTCGACGTGGGCGGCCGACAAGCGCCCCATCTATGGCGGCTTCTTCTGGATCAACGGCACGGGCGCCTGGCCGGTTCCGACCTCTGCCTATTACATGCTCGGTGCGGGCGGCCAGTTGGTGTTCATCATTCCTTCGCACGACCTCGTTGTCGTTCGGCTCGGCTTTGACAAGGGAGAGGCGGCATCGACAACCAGCCTGCGGAAAGCCCTGTCGCTGCTGATGCAGGGCGTATCGGCGTCGCAGCGATAGCGAGGCAGGCAGCCCTTCAACGCTCGGGCTTGCTCAGGAGCGTCGGAACCACATACCCGTCGCGGTACACGCCTTCGATGCTCCCCTCCACCCGATCGGTCGAATGCGCTGCCACGAACTTCCCTTCCGCTTGCCGGTAGACGACGATGGTGCAGGACGAGCGCTTGCTGAGAATGCGGGCAACGCCTGTGGCCTGGCGAAGGGTGGGGTACGTCTCCATGGAGATCCTTGTCTAATTCCCCGGATCGTAGTCTTAAGGTACTCAGGATTCGCTCGGGGCTTGTCCTGAGCAGCTCGGACGCGTGATCCGAAATGGCCGGAATTCGTGATTTATTCACATTTTCACGCAATACCTCCGTCGTGTGTTTACATCGGTATCAACCGATGCCCGGCGTCAGGCCAGCCCGTTCAGATGCTCATAGAGGATGAAGAACCCGATGCCGATCAGCAGCACGCCGCCGACGATCTCGGCGCGCTTGCCGACGACGGCGCCCAGCACGCGCCCCACCATTACGCCAAGCGTCACCATGGTCAGCGTGGCGAGGCCGATGGCGAGCGCGGTCCAGGCGATGTTGACGTTGATGAAGGCCAGCCCGACACCCACGGCCATCGCGTCGATGCTGGTCGCGAAACCGGTGATGGCCAGGGTCCAGAAGGAGTTGCGGCTGGGCTTGTCGTCCACCGCGTCGGGCGTGCCGCAGCCCTCCCAGATCATTCGCAGGCCCAGCACGCTGAGCAGCGTGACTGCGATCCAGTGGTCCCACCGTTCGACGTAACTGGCGGCGGCCAGGCCTGCAGCCCAGCCGATGACGGGGGTTATCGCCTCGATGACGCCGAAGATGACACCCGTGCGCAAGGCTTCGCGCCAGGAGGGTTTGCGCAGTGCTGCGCCCTTGCCTACGGCAGCGGCGAAAGCATCCGTCGACATGGCGAATGCAAGAAGGATCGTGGAGGCAATGTTCATTTTGGAAGTAGCAAGCAAGGCCGGTTCAAGACGCCGCGGCGCACGAACCCGCCGGCCAAAGCCGCGTCCATGCACCGCTGGTCTCGCCAACCTTTCGGCTGCTCACGCCACGGTCGCAAAGTGCGAACCGAGTATGTTGACGTGAACGCTTCCGAAGTCCGGAAGCCGGCTACTCCCCAAGGGAGCGGCGATTCTAATCGCCTGCCTCGAAAGGGCTCCGCGACAGCGCCTGCGCCGGGCGTAGGGCTTTGCGGCTTGCAACGCGGTGAGCTCTTGTTCGCTCGGGTATGCCGCTTTAAGCGCCGCATAAGTTTCGGCCGAAACAATCACCGCCGGTAGCCCACTCTTTCCTCCCTCCTCCAGGGCTACCCTTCAACCCGCTCAGGCGGGTTTTTCTTTGGCTGGCCCAGCCATGCTGTGTGCATTCTTCCGAGGTGCGCCCGCCATGTGTCGCGTTTTGTGCTTTTCCTCATGCCCCGCTTCCATCCAGCGGCTGCAGCCCCTTCACCCAGTCGAATACCGCCGCCACGGCGGGCTCCGATCGCCGCGCCTCGGGGCTCACCAGATGGAACGGCAGCCCCGGCAGTTCGGGGCCGAAGGGCTTCACCAGGTTGCCTGCGCGCAGTTCGTCCGCGATCAGCGCCAAGCTCATCAGCGCCACGCCCTGGCCCTGCAGCGCGGCCGACACGGTGTGCGTCTCGTCCGAGAACACCGGGCCCGCAGATACGTCGAGGCCGGCCACCTGCGCCTCCTGCTGCCATTCCGTCCACGTGCCCGGCTGGCTCCTGCTGCCGGGCAGCGCGAAGTGCAGCAGCGTGTGCCGCACCAGGTCGCTCCGCTTCTTCAGCTTGAGCGCAGGGCTGCACGCTGGCGCAAACACGTTGTCGAACAGCTTCTCGGCCACCATGCCTGGCCACTGGCCGCGTCCGTAGCGGATGGCGATGTCGGCGGTAACGCCGTCGAGCGCCACCGCCTCGTGCGATGCGTGGATGCGCAGGTCCAGCTTCGGATGCAGCGCACGCAAGGCGCCGACCCTCGGCAGCAGCCAGCGGGCCGCAACGGCCGGCGTGGCCGACAGCGTGATGGCCTGCCGCTGCGGCGGTGCCCGCAGCCGTGCCACTGCGTTGGCCATTGCAATGAACGATTCGCTCAGCACCGCCTGCAGTTCGCGCCCCTGCGGCGTGAGCACCAGTTGCCTCGGTTGACGGATGAAGAGCGCGACGCCGAGCAAGTCTTCCAGTTGGCGCACCTGATGGCTGATGGCGGTCGGCGTGACCGACAACTCGCTGGCTGCGAGCTTGGCGCTGGAATGCCGCGCTGCCGCCTCGAAGGCACGCAGCGACGCCAGCGGCGGGAGTTGGCGCAGGTTGCTCATGGATGAATTTATTTTTCAGCAGCGCAAAGAAATCATCGTTTGTTGGGCCTCGGATGCTTGGATAGATTGAGAACCCTGTCAAGCCGACAGCTGAACCAACTTCATCCCACCAGGCAACAACGAGGACCCGACCATGACCACCCTGCTCCACATCGACGCCAGCGCCCGCCCCGGCTTTTCTGGCACGCATGCGCACGGCTCGCACTCGCGCCGGCTCAGCCGGCATTTCGTATCGGCCTGGCGCGCGGCACGGCCACACGATGAGGTGATCTACCGCGACATCGGCGCCACGCCGCCGGGCCACGTCACCGGCGAATGGATCGCCGCGGGCTACACCCCGGCCGCCGAGCGCGAGCCGTGGATGCATGCAGTACTCGCGGAAAGCGACACGCTGATCGCCGAAGTGCGCCGCGCCGATCTGCTCGTGATCGGCGTGCCGATGTACAACTTTGGAATGCCGGCGCCGCTGAAGTCGTGGATCGACAACATCGTGCGCATCGGCGCCACCTTCGACTTCGACCGCAGCCGCGACAACCCCTACGTGCCGCTGCTGGCCGAACGCCGTCGCCGCACTGTGCTGCTCACATCATGCGGCAGCAGCGGCTACGGACCAGGCGGGTTCCAGGCGGGAATGGACTTCCTGACGCCCGGCATCACAGCCCCGCTGGCGCTGCTGGGGCTCACCGAAACGCACAGCGTGGGTATGGAGCACGCCGAAGACCACGGCGACCTGCTCGACCGGTCGATCGCCGCCGCGATCGCCCGCATCGAGACGCTGGCGGGCGAGCTGCAGGCGGCGGCCTGAAGAGGCCTGAAGAGGCCAGAAGAGACGTGAAGAATCAGGCCGAGCGCAGTTGCTCGCGCAGCTTCTGCCCGATTTCCGGGCGTTCGAGGAACGGGTCGGCCGGGTTCGTCACCGACACGATGTTCTCCATGCGGCTGCGCACGTTGCCCAGCGCCTTCGGATGGCTGAACACGTAGAACTGGTTGTCGCTGATGGCCTCGAAAACCTTGGCCGCCACTTCGGCCGCCGTGATCTTGCCGCTGCTCACCGCCTTGTTGCTCATGGCCTGGCCGATGAGCTGGCTCTTGGTGAGTTCGCTGTCCTTCGGCGCGTTGGGGCGGTTGCGTTCGCTGCTCGTGATGCCGGTGGGCACGAAGTACGGGCACAGCAGGCTCGCGCCGATCTGGTCGGTGACCAGGTTCAGGTCCTGGTACATCGTCTCCGTGAGGCTCACGACAGCCGCCTTGGCGGCGTTGTAGATGCCCATGTTGGGCGGCGTGAGCAGGCCGGCCATGCTCGCGGTGTTGGTGATGTGGCCGCGGTAGGACGGGTCCTTGGCGGCGGCCTCGAGCATCATCGGCGTGAACAGGCGCACGCCGTGGATCACGCCCCACAGGTCGACGCCCAGCACCCATTCCCAGTCGGCCACGGTGTTCTCCCACACCAGGCCGCCGGCGCCCACGCCCGCGTTGTTGAACACGAAGTGCGGCGCGCCGAAGCGTTCCTTCACGGCGGCGGCCAGCGCTTCCATCTGCGCCGCGTCGGACACGTCGACCTTGCGCGCCATCACCTGCACGCCGGCGGCTTCCATCTCGGCCTTGGCCTTGTCGAGGGCGTCCTGCTGCACGTCGACCAGCACGAGGTTCATGCCGCGCGCCGCGCCGATGCGCGCGCACTCCAGTCCGAAGCCCGAGCCCGCGCCGGTGATAACGGCGGTCTTGCCCTTGAAGTCCTGAATCATTTGCCGGTGTCCTTCTTTTGTTGAATGTCTCTGACGTCGAAGGCGCTATTGAAATACGGAATGCGCGCGGGCGCAGTCACGAAGGTGCCCGCCAGGCAGGCTCAGGCGTCCGCCTTCTTCAGCACGTAGCCGATGCGCGGAAAGTGCACGTGCACCGTTCCCACCCGCTCGCCGGTGCGCTCCAGCGTGTAGTGCGTGCGCGTGGCCGCGACCAGCGTGCCGGGCGTCTCTTCGAGGCCGAAGCTCTCGGCGCGGATGGTCACGGCGCTGCCCAGCGGAATGCCGTGGTCGTCCTGGAAGGTGCTGTCGGTCAGCAGCGTGTGCGGCGTGGCGGCCTTGGCCGTGGCAATGGCCTCGTCGCTCGTGAACTTCTCCGGCGCACCGTGGCCGATGGCGGCCATGCGGTCCATCCAGTCGACCACCGCGGGCGTGAGGTCGAGGATGGTTCGCACCGACTCGACGCGGCGCGTGTACCAGAGCGGGTGGTAGGCCGAGAAGTCGGCAATGCTGGGCACTTCGCCCAGCAGGAACGGCTTGTCGTCGAGCATGTCCGACAGCCGGCGCAGGTACGACTTGTAGGCGCTGGTGGCATCGGCCGGGCGCAGGCGGGTCATGTTGCCGGCGCTCATCTTGCCGCGGTCTTCGCCGAAGGCCTTGGCGGCCTCGGGCGGCGCCTTGGCGAACACTTCTGCCGCGCCCCTGGGCTGCAGGTTCCAGGCCATCGCGGCCCAGAACAGCGTGGTGTCGGCCCACTGCGCGAGGATGCGCGACAGGCCTTTCTCCGGCTCGGGGTAGAGCGTGGGCTCGGGCTGCAGATGTTCGAGCACGTCGGCGATGAGCGCGCTGTCGCAGTACATGTCGGCGCCGATCTGCAGGAACGGCGTCTTGCGGTAGCCGCCGGTGAGCGTTTCCACGTCGGGCTTGGGCATGATCGGCGGGATGAAGACCGACTTCCACGGCAGCTTCTTCGCGCCGAGTATCAGCCGCACCTTTTCCGAGAACGGCGAGGTGGTGTAGTGATGGAGGATCAGGTCGGCCATGGGTTGTTTCCTGTGGGTTGCTTGGTCGTTGCAGTGGGCCCGGCGCGCGCTCAGCGGGGCTGCGCGCGCTGGATGATCGAATCGAAATCGGTGCCGGCGCCGAGCGTGCCGAAGGCGTTGCCCCAGTCGCCGCCGAGGCGCGATGCGCAGAAGGCACCGGCCACCGCCGCCGGTGCGGTCTGCGCGAGCAGCGATGCCTGCACGGCCAACGCCACGTCCTGGGCCAGGCGGCGCGCCTCTGCTTCGGAAGCCATCGCCTCGATGCGTGCGGGCAGCGCATCGGCAAGACGGTCGAGCGCCGCGTGCTGGCCGCGCGCGGGCGCCAGTTCCTTCGTCAGCGCGGCAATCGCGTCGCCCTTGCGCAGGCCGCGCAGCAGGTCGAGCGCCATGATGTTGCCTGCGCCTTCCCAAATGGAGTTGAGCGGCATCTCGCGGTAGATGCGGGCCATGATGCCTTCGCCGCCCTCTTCCACATAGCCGTTGCCGCCGAGGCATTCCATGGCCTCCTGCGCGAAGTAGCTGCCGCGCTTGCAGATCCAGAACTTGGCGACGGGCGTGAGCAGGCGGGCCATCAGGCGCTCGTGCTCGTCGTCCTGGCGATCGAAGGCTCTCGCGAGGCGAATGGCCAGCGCCGTGGCGGCTTCGCTTTCGAGAGCGAGGTCGGCCAGCACGTTCTTCATGAGCGGCTGGTCGATCAGGGGCTTGCCGAAGGCGTTGCGCTGCGTCGCATGGTTGAGCGCGATGCCCAGCGACTGGCGCATCAGGCCGCTGGTGCCCAGCGCGCAGTCGAGCCGGGTCATCGTGCCCATCTCGAGGATCTGCGGAATGCCGCGCCCCTCCTCGCCCACCAGCCAGGCGCTGGCGCCCTGGAACTCGACCTCGGAACTGGCGTTGGCCTTGTTGCCCAGCTTGTCCTTCAGGCGCTGGATCTGGATGGCGTTGCGCGTGCCGTCGGGCAGCACGCGCGGCAGGAAGAAGCAGCTGAGCCCGGCCGGTGCCTGCGCCAGCACCAGGAAGGCATCGCACATCGGCGCCGAGAAGAACCACTTGTGGCCGGTGATGGCGTAGCGCTCGCCCCAGGCATCGCTGCCGTCGCGCACGGCCCGGGTGGTGTTGGCCCGCACGTCGGAGCCGCCCTGCTTCTCGGTCATGCCCATGCCCATGGTCACGCCGGGCTTGTCGCTGAAGCGCTTGAGCGCCGGGTCGTACCGGAGGCTGCCGAGCTTCGGTCCCCAGTCGGCGTACACGCCGGCATTGCCGCGCAGCGCGGGCGTGACGGCGTAGGTCATGGAGATGGGGCAGAGAATCGACGGCTCCAGCTCGGTGAAGAGCATGAAGCCGGCCGCGCGCAGCACATGCGGCGACGCCGAGGTGCCGCTCCACGGCGTGCCGTGCAGCCCCGCGCCCACGGCGGCGCTCATCAGCGCGTGATAGCTCGGATGGAACTCCACCTCGTCGATGCGCCGCCCGAAGCGGTCATGCGTGTGCAGCTCGGGCGTGTGGATGTTGGCCAGCCGCGCATGCGCCTGCATGCCGGCCGAGCCGAGGGTCGCGCCCAGTTCGTGCAGCTGCGTGGTCTGCAGCGCGGGCGCGTTGAGCTTCAGCGCATCGCGTAGCGGCCGGTTGGTGTCGAAGAGGTTGTAGTCCACCAGCGGCGTGGGCTGGTTGAAGACCTCGTGCGTGGTGTCCATGACCGGCCTCCTTGCCGTGCGTTCAGCTCATTCAGATCAGCTTGACGAGTTGCTTGCCGAAGTTCTTGCCCTTGAGCAGGCCCAGGAACGCTTCGGGCGCCGATTCGATGCCTTGCGCAATCGACTCGCGCGGCTTGAGCTTGCCCGTGCCCACCAGCGTGCCCAGTTCCGTGAGCGCCTCGGGCCACACTTCCATGTGTTCGCTGACGATGAAGCCTTCGATCTTCATGCGGTTGATGAGGATCAGCGCCGGGTTCGCGAGCGGCAGCGGCTGGCCGTCGTAGCCAGCGATCATTCCGCACAGCGCCACGCGGGCGAAGGCGTTGGCGCGCAGCAGTACCGCGTCGAAGATGTAGCCGCCGACGTTCTCGAAGTAGCCGTCGATGCCGTTCGGGCAGGCTTCCTTCAGTGCCGCGCTCATCGACTTGACGTCGGGGTGCTGGCGGTAGTCGATGCAAGCGTCGAAGCCCAGCTCGTCGGTCACGTACTTGCACTTGTCGGGGCCGCCGGCAATGCCGACCACGCGGCAGCCGCGCGCCTTGGCCAGCGCGCCGAAGGCACTGCCCACGGCGCCGCTGGCGGCGGTGATGACCACGGTTTCACCGGCCTTGGGCGCGATGATCTTCACCAGCCCGTACCAGGCCGTGACGCCCGGCATGCCGACCGCGCCCAGGTAGTGCGACAGCGGCACATGCGTGGTGTCGACCTTCTTCAGCGCGCCGGGCTGCGAGGCGTCGACCACGCTGTACTCCTGCCAGCCGCCGAAGCCGACCACCTTGTCGCCCACGGCGTACTTGGGGTGCTTGCTCTCGACCACTTCGCCGACGGTGCCGCCCTGCATCGTCTGCCCCAGCGGCTGCGGCTGCGCGTAGCTCTTGGAGTCGTTCATGCGCCCGCGCATGTACGGGTCCAGGCTCATGTAGTGGTGGCGCACCAGCACCTGGTTGTCCTTGAGCGCCGGGGTTTCCGCGGTCACGAGCTTGAAGTTGCTCGCCACGGCCTCGCCGTCGGGCCGGTTGTCGAGGTGGATCTGCTTGTTGGTGGGCATGTGTATCTCCGGTGTGGGGTGTGTGTCTGTCAGTCGGTCGATGGCGGGCGCATCGCGTTGGCGCTCGCGGGGCCGGTCGGCAGGCGGCGCTTCACGTACTTGAAGGTGCCGGTGGCGTGGGCGCACACGCGCTCCTGCTCGTCGTAGATCTTGGCTTCCGTGAAAGCCAGCGTCGCCGTGCGGTGAATGAGCGTGCCGCGCGCACGCAGCGGCCCCACGGAAGGCTGCATGAAGCTGGTCTTCATCTCGATGGTGACCACGCCGGTCTCGGGCGACACGCTGCGCGCGGCCGCGGCCATGGCGATGTCCAGCAGCGTCATGCAGGCGCCGCCGTGGGTCACGTCGAAGGTGTTCAGGTGCTCCGGCTTGGCGGTGTAGGCGATCTCGGACTCGCCGCCCTCGAACTTCGTGAGCTCGAAGCCGAGGTGGCGCGCAAAGGGAATCTGGCTCGTGTACGAGCGGATGTTGATGTCGTCGGATTCTGGAATTGTCATTTCGGTTTTTCAGGCGGCACCGAGCACCACGCTCACGCCGCCGTCCACCGCCAGCCACTGGCCGGTGATGTGCTTGCCGGCATCGCTCGCGTACAGCAGCGTCAGGCCCTTGAGGTCTTCGTCGTCGCCCAGGCGGCCCAGCGGGGCCTGCGCGGCCATCTTTTCCTCGCCCAGCGACTTGATCAGGCCGGCGGCCATCTTCGTCATGAAGAAGCCCGGGCAGATCGCGTTCACGTTGATGTTGTACTTGCCCCATTCGGCGGCCAGCGTGCGCGTGAAGCCGATGACCGCGGTCTTCGAGGTGTTGTAGGCCAGCGTCTGCATCTCGGGCGGGTTGCCGTTCAGGCCGGCGATCGAGGCGATGTTGATGATGCGCCCGGTCTTCTTCGGGATCATGTAGCCGTTGGCGATCTGCTGCGACAGGATGAAGTAGCCGCGCACGTTGAGGTTCATCACCTTGTCCCAGGCCTCGACCGGGTGGTTTTCGGCCGGCGCGCCCCAGCTGGCGCCGGCGTTGTTGATGAGGATGTCGACCGCGCCCATGCGCTGCAGCGTCTCGTCGGCCAGGCGGCGGGTGTCTTCCTCCTTCGAGCAGTCGGCGGCGATCCAGCGTGCGTCGATGCCGGCGGCCTGAAGCTCGGCCGCGGCCTGCTCCAGGTCGTCGGCCTTGCGCGAACTCAGCATGATCTTCGCGCCCGCCTCGCCCAGCGCGTGGGCCATCTGCAGGCCCAGGCCGCGCGAGCCGCCGGTGATGAGTGCGGTCTTGCCGGTGAGGTCGAAGAGTTTCTGGACGGTGCGGGCGGTCATGGGGTTGTCTCCGGGGTTCGGTTTCTGGGTCAGATCTCGTAGTCCATGCACTGGCGGGCTTCGCGCACGGCGCCGATGAATGGCTTCAGGGCCACGTGCTGCGGATGGTCCGCATAGGCCGCGAGCGCGGCGGCGTCGGTGAATTCCGAGTTCAGGATCAGGTCGTAGGTGGCTTCCAGGCCGGGCTGGGCGATGGCCACTTCGAAGCGGTGCGTGCCCGGCGACAGCCTGGCGCAGGCGTCGAGCAGCGCCTTGGCCTTGCGCAGGTTGGTCGCCTTGTCGGCGCCCTCGGCGTGCTCCTTGAACTTCCACATCACGATGTGCTTGAGCATGGCGTCGTCCTCGGGTTACTTGTTGCCCAGCCGCGAGCGCACGTAGATGAGCACGAAGCCCACCAGCGAAACCAGCCCGCCGGGAACGGCGATCGACCAGCCCAGGGCGGCGTCGGTGCGGCCGGTGGAAATGCCCAGGATCACGAGGAACAGGCCGCCGTAGATCAGGATCCAGATCCACTTCTCCAGGCGGGCATGCGGCTTGGGCGGCTTCGGTGCGTTTGCGGGGGTGTTGGGGGTGGAATTCGGCGGATTGTTGATGGCCATCAGAAGGCGTCCTCGGGCAAAGCGGTACAGGTCGGGTCGCGGGTTTCGACCACGTTGAGCCAGGCACCGATTTTCGGCAGCTCGTAGTGGAAGAAATAGTCCGTGGCGCCGATCTTGCCAGCTGTTACCGCCCTGGCCTTTTCACCGTCGTTCTCCAGGGCCCTGCCGGCCACGTCCAGCCAGATCCAGGCCAGCACCGTGTGGCCGAAGGCCTGCATGTAGGGCACCGCGTTGGCCAGCGCGTCCGCCGGGTCGCCGGTGAACCAGGCGGCCTCGGTCGCGCTGCCGATGCGCTGCAGCGCGGCGCCCAGCGCCTTGGCGTGGGCCGCCAGCGCCGGCACCTCGGCGGTGCGGACGATGGTGGCTGTCATGCGGCCGGCCAGCAGCTGCAGGCCGCGGCCCTTTTCCATCAGCACCTTGCGCCCCAGCAGGTCGGCCGCCTGGATGCCATGGGTGCCTTCGTGGATCATGTTCAGGCGGTTGTCGCGCCAGTACTGCTCCACCGGAAAGTCGCGCGTGTAGCCGTAGCCGCCGTGCACCTGGATGGCCAGCGAATTGGCCTCCAGGCACCACTCGCTGGGCCAGCTCTTGGCGATGGGCGTGAGCACTTCCAGCAGCAGGCGCGCGTCGTCCGCGGCCTGGGCGTCGCCGGTCTTCTGCTCGTCGACCAGCCGGGCGCAGTACAGCTCCAGCGCCAGCGCGCCTTCGCAGTACGCCTTCTGCGCCAGCAGCATGCGGCGCACGTCGGCGTGCTCGATGATGCGCACCTGCGGCGCGGCCGAGTCCTTGGCGACCGCGGCGCCTGCGGCCTCTGGCTTCTTGACCAGGCGGCCCTGCGGCCGGGTCTTGGCGTATTCGAGCGAGGCGTGGTAGCCGGCCATGCCGAGCATGGTGGCGGCGGTGCCGACGCCGATGCGCGCCTCGTTCATCATGTGGAACATGCAATGCAGGCCCTTGCCCGGTTCGCCGACCAGGTAGCCCACCGCGCCGGCCTTGCCGTCGACCGGGTACTTGCCCTCGCCGAAGTTCAGCAGCGTGTTGGTGGTGCCGCGCCAGCCCAGCTTGTGGTTCAGGCCCGCCAGCGCCACGTCGTTGCGCTGGCCCGTGAGATTGCCCTGGGTGTCGACCATGCGCTTGGGCACGATGAACAAAGAAATGCCGCGCGTGCCCGGCACCAGCTTGCCGTTCTCGTCGGGAATCTTGGCCAGCACGATGTGCACGATGTTCTCGGTCAGCTCGTGGTCGCCGGCCGAGATCCACATCTTGTTGCCCGTGAGGCGGTAGCGCGGGCCCAGCGGGTCGTCCCGGAAGTCGGCGCCGTCGGGCACGGCGCGCGTGGCCACGTCGCTCAGCGACGAGCCGGCCTGCGGCTCCGACAGGCACATGGTGCCGGCCCAGCGGCCGGAGAACTCGTTCTTGGCGAACACCTCTTTCTGCATCTCGGTGCCGTGCACCATCAGCAGGTTGGCGTTGCCGCTGGTGAGCATGTTCGAGCCGATGCTCACCGAGGCCATCGCGAAGAAGCTGTTGGCGGCGGCCTGCATCGTGTAGGGCAGCTGCATGCCGCCGATGTCGTAGTCCTGCGCGGCGCTCATCATTCCGGAGTCGACGAAGGCCTTGTGCGCGTCGTGCGTGGCCTGCGGCAGGATGACCTTCTCGCCGTCGAAATGCGGCTCCTGCGTATCGACCGTGCGGTTGAACGGCGCGTACTTCTCGCGCGCGATGCGCTCGCAGGTATCCAGCGCCGCGTCGAAGGTCTCGCGCGAGTGGTCGGCAAAGCGTTCGCGCTGGTTGAGCGACTCGGCGTCGAGCCAGTCGTAGAGCAGGAAGTCGAGGGTGGAACGCAGGCTCATGGTCGGATCTTGATGTTGAGACTGCCGACTTCCACCGGCAGCGCTCGTCGGCCGGCGAAGCCCGGCCCATTCGTGGAACACCGCGGAACCGGCTTCGCCGGGCCGCTGGTGTTGCCCCCGCAAGGGGGTTGGCCAAGGCGACACGCAGTGCGCCGCAGCCTGGGGGAGCGTCAGATGATTTCGAACACGCCCGCGGCACCCATGCCGCCGCCGATGCACATCGTGACCACGACCTTCTTGGCGCCGCGGCGCTTGCCTTCGATGAGCGCGTGGCCGGTCAGGCGCTGGCCGCTCACGCCGTAGGGGTGGCCCACGGCGATGGCGCCGCCGTCCACGTTCAGGCGGTCGGCCGGAATGCCGAGCTTGTCGCGGCAGTAGATCACCTGAACCGCGAAGGCTTCGTTCAGCTCCCACAGGTCGATGTCGTTGACCGTCAGGCCCAGGCGCTTGAGCACCTTCGGAATCGCGAAGACGGGGCCGATGCCCATTTCGTCAGGCTCGCAGCCGGCCACGGCGAAGCCGAGGAAACGGCCCATGGGCTTCAGGCCCTTCTGCTCGGCGTATTTCTCGTCGACCACCACGCAGGCGCCGCCGCCGTCGGAGAACTGGCTGGCGTTGCCGGCCGAGATCAGGCCGCCGGGAATGGCCGGGCGGATGCCGCTGATGCCTTCCTTGGTGGTGCCGGGGCGGATGCCTTCGTCGTTCTCGACGGTGACTTCCTTGGTGCGCAGGCCCATCACGGGGTCGGCCACGCCGGCCAGCACGGTGATGGGGGCGATCTCTTCCTTGAAGCGGCCGGCTTCCAGCGCGGCGGTGGCCTTCTGCTGGCTGGCGGCGCCGTATTCGTCCATGGCGTCGCGGCTGATGTTGTAGCGCTTGGCGACCTGCTCGGCCGTCTGCAGCATGTTCCAGTAGATCTCGGGCTTGTGCTTCACGAGCCAGGGGTCGGCCAGCATGTGCTTGTTGGCTTCGTTCTGCACGCACGAGATGCTCTCGACGCCGCCGGCCACATACACCTCGCCTTCGCCCGCGATGATGCGCTGGGCGGCGGTGGCGATGGTCTGCAGGCCCGACGAGCAGAAGCGGTTGATGGTCATGCCCGACGTGGTGATCGGCAGGCCGGCGCGCAGCGCGATCTGGCGCGCGATGTTGGAGCCGGTCGCGCCTTCGGGCGTGGCGCAGCCCATGATGACGTCGTCCACCGAGGCGGGGTCGATGCCGGCGCGCTGCACCGCGTGCTGGACCGCATGGCCGCCCAGGGTGGCGCCGTGCGTCATGTTGAAGGCACCCTTCCAGCTCTTCGCGAGCGGCGTGCGGGCGGTGGAAACAATGACGGCGCTGGTCATGGTGAGGTCCTTTGAAGCAGATGGAAGGGAAAAGAGGTTGTCGTCATTGCGCCGGAGCAGCGTTGGTGTTGCTCAGGAGCTGGTGATAGAAGCCGATCATCTCGCCGTAGTTCGAGATGGCCAGGCGTTCGTTGTTGCCGTGGATGCGTGCCAGGTCCTCGCCCTTCAGCCGGAACGGCGAGAAGCGGAAGACGGCATCGCTCACGAGGCTGAAGTGGCGCGAGTCGGTCGCGGCGGTCATGAGGCCGGGGGCCACCACCGCGTCGGGGAAGCTCTGGCGCACGGCCTGCTGGATCGCGCGGTAGCCCGTGCTGTCGGTCGGCGACACGGGCGAAGGCTCCGCGTTGCCCGGGTACTGCTTGATCTTGATGTCGTCGTTGGCCAGCTGCTTGCGCAGGTGCGCCTCGACGCTGGCGAGCGTGTCGCCCGGCAGGATGCGGAAGTTGACGGCGGCCTCGGCGCGCCCGGGCAGCACGTTGTCCTTGTTGCCGGCGCGAACGATGGTCAGCGCGGTGGTCGTGCGCAGCATCGCGTTGCTGCTGGGGCTCTTCTCGAGAATGCCCCGCACCACGGGTTCGGTGAGCCACAGGTTCGAGAGCATCACGCGGTTCACGCCGCCCATCTCGGGTGCGAGCGTGCCGAACATCTGTCCGGCAATGCCCTTGATGCCGCCGGGCATCGGGTTGGCTTCGAGCCGTGCGAGCGCCGCGCTCATGCTGCCGATGGCGCTGTGCTGCGGCGGCATCGACGAATGGCCGGGCGCCGTGTTGAGCGACAGGAAGAAGGTGCCGTAGCCCTTCTCCGCCAGGCCGATGAGCGCCGCCGGCCTGCTCAGGCCCGGCAGCACGCCGTCGAGCACCAGCAGGCCCTCGTCGAGCACCCAGTCCAGCCGCACGTTGCGCGACTTGAGCAGCTCGGCGATGGGCAGCGCGCCGCGCAGGCCGCTCACCTCTTCGTCGTCGCCCATCACGAGGTAGACGGTCTGCCTCGGCTTGAAGCCGGCGCCGATGAGCAGCTCGATGGCTTCCATCTGCGCGAAGAGATTGCTCTTGTTGTCGAGCGTGCCGCGGCCCCAGACGTAGCCGTCCTTGATCTCGCCGGCGAAGGGGTCGACCGTCCAGGCCTTCTCGGTGCCCGGCGCGATGGGCACCATGTCCTGGTGCGCCATCAGCGCGATGGGCCTGGCCTGCGGATCGGTGCCGGCCCAGGTGTAGAGCAGCGCCTTGTTGCCCACCACCTCTTTCTTGAGCGTGGCGTGCACCTTGGGAAACTGCTGCTCCAGATAGGCATGCAGCTTGTCGAACTCGGCCGCGTTGGCGGCCGGGTCGTCCATGCCCGACACCGTGCGGAACGTGATCGCCGTGGACAGCCGCTTGGCCGCCGCCTGCAGATCGATGTCCAGCTTGGGCGCGGGCGCCACCGCCAGCTGCTGCGACGGCGTGGTCCAGGTCTTGACCGCCACGGCGGCCACCAGCAAGACGATTGCCAGCAGCAGCCCAAGGAAGATGCGTTTCAACATTGGCGGTCGGTCCCTTTGCCTTCGCGGATCAGCTGAACTGCTTGCCTTCGGCCACCAGCTTCTGGATCAGCGGCGCGGGCTGCCAGAACTCGGCGTCGTCGCGCGGGTTCTTGGCAAAGCGCTTCATCGTCTCGGCCACGTTGTACAGGCCGACCTGCGATGCGTAGTGCATCGGGCCGCCGCGCCAGATCGGGAAGCCGTAGCCGGTCAGGTACACCATGTCGATGTCGCCCGACTTCGAAGCAATGCCGTCTTCCAGGATGTGCGCGCCTTCGTTCACCAGCGCGTACACCAGGCGTTGCACGATTTCTTCATCGGAAATCTTGCGCGGCGTGATGCCCAGTTCCTTGCGGTGGTCCTCGATCATCTTGTTGACCAGTTCCGACGGAATGGCGTCGCGCTTGCCGGCCTGGTAGTCGTACCACCCTGCCCCGGTCTTCTGGCCGAAGCGGCCCAGTTCGCAGAGCTTGTCGGCCGTGCGGCTGTACTTCATGTCGGCACGCTCGACGGCGCGGCGCTTGCGAATCGCCCAGCCGATGTCGTTGCCGGCCAGGTCGCCCATGCGGAACGGACCCATGGCAAAGCCGAACTTCTCAATGGCCTTGTCGACCTGCTGCGGCGTGGCGCCTTCGTCCAGCAGGAAGCCGGCCTGGCGCGAGTACTGCTCGATCATGCGGTTGCCGATGAAGCCGTCGCACACGCCCGAGACCACGGCCGTCTTCTTGATCTTCTTTCCGATGGCCATGACCGTGGCCAGCACGTCCTTGGCGGTGGCCTTGCCGCGCACCACTTCGAGCAGCTTCATCACGTTGGCGGGGCTGAAGAAGTGCATGCCGACCACGTCCTGCGGACGTTCGGTGAACGATGCGATCTTGTCGACGTCGAGCGTAGAGGTGTTCGAGGCCAGGATCGCGCCCTTCTTGGCGACGCGGTCGAGTTCCTTGAAGACCTTCTCCTTCACGCCGAGTTCTTCGAACACGGCCTCGATGATCAGGTCGGCGTCCTTCAGGTCGTCGTAGCTCAGCGTGGTGCTCAGCAGCGCCATGCGCTGCTCGTACTTGTCCTGCTTGAGCTTGCCCTTCTTGACCTGGGCTTCGTAGTTCTTCTTGATGGTGGCAACGCCGCGGTCGAGCGCTTCCTGCTTCATCTCGAGGATCTTGACGGGGATGCCCGCATTCAGGAAGTTCATCGAGATGCCGCCGCCCATGGTGCCGGCGCCGATCACGCCGACCGACTTGATCTCGCGCTTGGGCGTGTCTTCGGGCACATCGGGAATCTTGCTCGCGGCGCGCTCGGCCATGAACAGGTGGCGCAGGGCCAGCGATTCGGGCGTGAACATCAGCGCGGTGAAGATGCGGCGCTCTTCGGCCATGCCGGCGTCGAACTTCATCTTGGTGGCGGCCTGCACGGCGTCCACGCACTGCAGCGGCGCGGGATAGTTCTTCGACATGCCGCCGACCATGTTCTTGGCGAACTGGAAGTAGGCGTCGCCTTGCGGGTGCTTGCAAGGCAGGTTGCGCACCAGCGGCAGCGCTTCACCGGTCTTGCCGGCCACGCTCTTGGCGAAGGCCACGGCTTCTTCGAACACCGATTCGGGCGAAGCGGCCAGCCTGTCGAACAGCTTCTGGCCGGGCAGGCTCGCGAGCAGTTCGCTCTTCACGGCCTCGCCGCTGACGATCATGTTCAGCGCGGTCTCGACACCCACCACGCGCGGCAGGCGCTGCGTGCCGCCGGCACCGGGGATCAGGCCCAGCTTGACTTCGGGCAGCGCGACGCTGGTGCCCGGGGCAGCCACGCGGTAGTGGCAGCCCAGCGCCAGCTCGAGGCCGCCGCCCATGCACACCGAATGGATGGCCGCGACGATGGGCTTGGCCGAAGCTTCCAGCGCGAGGATCACGCTGAGAAGGTTGGGCTCCTGCAGCGCCTTGGGCGTGCCGAATTCCTTGATGTCCGCGCCGCCCGAGAACGCCTTGCCGGCACCGGTGATGACGATGGCCTTGACGGCGTCGTCGGCATTGGCCTTGGCCAGGCCATCGGTGATGCCGATGCGGGTCGAGAAACCGAGACCGTTGACCGGAGGGTTGGTCATGGTGATCACGGCGACATCGCCGAGCACTTTGTATTCAGCCGTCATGCTGCGTTCCTTGGTGTGTGAAGAAAAGAAGAAAAAGCACGAGTGTTCTTTTTCAGGGATTCTAGGCGTTTCGCGAGGCCAGACAATGGCACGCAGTCGCTGTAGAGACAAGGGGATCCGGGGCTGGGCCCGGATCCCCTGGGGGGATCAAACCTCTAGCCACTCTTTGCGAGTGGTGGCATCCGCGCGCAGGCTGTCGGGGGTGCCGTCGAACACGATGCTGCCGTGGCCCATGACGAGCGCGCGGTCCGAGATCTGCATGGCGATGGTGAGCTTCTGCTCGATCAGCAGCACCGAGATGCCCTTGTCCTTCAGCGTGCGCAGGTACTGCCCCACCAGCTCGACGATCTTGGGCGCGAGGCCTTCGGTGGGTTCGTCGATGATGATCAAGTCGGGGTCGCCCATCAGCGTGCGGCACAGCGTGAGCATCTGCTGCTCGCCGCCCGAGAGCACGCCGGCCTCGGTGTGCTGGCGTTCCTTCAGGCGCGGGAACATGCCGTACATGTCGTCGAACGACCAGCGGCTGCCCTTGCCCGAGCCCTTCTGCCCCAGCAGCAGGTTCTGGTGCACCGTGAGCTTGGGAAAGATGTCGCGGTTCTCGGGCACGTAGCCGATGCCGAAGTGCGCGATCTCATAGGCCTTGCGGCGCAGGATGTCCTGCCCCTTCCAGTGCAGGCCGCCCTCGGCATGCACCAGGCCCATGATGGCCTTGGCGGTGGTCGAGCGGCCCGAGCCGTTGCGGCCCAGCAGCGCGACGATCTCGCCAGGGTTGACGTCGAACGAAACGCCATGCAGCACATGGCTCTTGCCGTAGTAGGCGTGGATGTCTTTGAGCTTCAGCATGTCAGTGTCCCGCCCCTTGTGCATCCGCAACAGAGGAGCCGAGGTAGGCCTCCTGCACGCGCGCATTCGCGCGCACCGCAGCCGGTGTGTCGAAGGCGATCACTTCGCCGTACACCACCACCGCGATCTTGTCGGCCAGCCCGAAGACAACGCCCATGTCGTGTTCCACCGTCAGCAGCGTCTTGCCCACGGTGACGTGCTTGATGAGCGAGATGAAGTGCGAAGTCTCGGTCTTGCTCATGCCGGCCGTGGGCTCGTCCAGCAGGATCACGCTGGCGCCGCCAGCGATGGTCACGCCGATCTCCAGCGCGCGCTGCTCGGCGTACGTGAGGTTCACCGCATGCACGTCGCGCTTCTTCTCCAGGCCGATCTGCCTGATGAGCTCCTCGGTGCGCTCGTTGGCGTCGTCCAGGTTCGAGAGAAATCGCAGGAAGGTGTACTTGTAGCCCAGGCTCCACAGCACCCCGCAGCGCAGGTTCTCGAACACGCTGAGCTTCGGGAAGATGTTGGTGATCTGGAAGCTGCGCGACAGGCCCATGCGGTTGATCTCGTACGGCTTCATGCCGTCGATGCGCTGGCCGTTGAGCAGCACCTCGCCGCTGGTGGGCGTGAGCCGCCCGCTGATCAGGTTGAACAGCGTGGACTTGCCCGCGCCGTTCGGCCCGATGATGGCGATGCGCTCGCCGGCCGTCACGGCCAGGTCCACGCCACGGATGATGTCGGTCTTGCCGAAGCTCTTGCGCAGGCCCTTGAGTTCGAGTGAATAGGTCATGCCGTCTCCCGCCGCTTGATCTCGGCTTCGATTTCTTCCTGCGCCTGGCCCCAGGCCTTCGCGAAGCGCCTGCGGAACACCTCGAAGATGCCCAGGCCCACCGCCAGCAGCGCCACGGCGACGATCCAGCTCGTGGCCGACGAGGTGTCCAGCTGCAGGCCCGCGAACGGCACCAGGGGGCCGAGCGCCGCGTTCAGCTGCATGTGATAGATCATCTCGACGATGGCCGCCGCACCCGCGAGCATCACGCCCGCACCGACGAACAGGCCCACGTACAGCAGGTAGAAGCGCTTGATCTTGCCGAACAGCGCCACGCGCACGTTCATCATGATCAGGCTGGCCACGCCGCCGGGCGCGAACATCACCATCAGCAGGAACACCAGGCCCACGTACAGCAGCCAGGCCTTGCTGAGTTCGGACAGCAACACCAGCGCGAACACCAGCAGCGCCGCGCCGATGATCGGCCCGAAGAAGAAGGTGGCGCCGCCCAGGAAGGTGAACAGCAGGTAGCTGCCCGAGCGCAGCCCGTTCAGGCTGTCGGCCGCGTTCACGATCTCGAAGTTGATGGCCGCCAGGCCGCCGCCGATGCCCGCGAAGAAGCCCGCGATGATGAAGGCGTAGTAGCGCACGCGCTGCGTGTTGTAGCCAATGAACTCCACGCGCTCCGGGTTGTCGCGCACCGCGTTCAGCATGCGTCCGAGCGGCGTGCCGGTGAAGGCGAACATCAGCCCGGTGCAGATGAAGCAGTACACCGCGATCAGGTAGTACACCTGGTTCTGCGGCCCGAAGTTGATGCCGAAGAACGAGGCGCCATACACGCGGTTGGTGGTGATGCCGCCCTCGCCGCCGAAGAAGCTGGGGAACATCAGCGCCATCGCGGCCACCAGCTCGCCCAGGCCGAGCGTGATCATCGCGAAGGTGGTGCCCGACTTCTTGGTCGACACATAGCCGAACACCACCGCGAAGAACATGCCGCCGAGCCCGCCCACGAGCGGAATCAGCACCAGCGGGATCGGCAGCTTGCCGGCGCCGGCCAGGTTCATGGCGTGGATGGCGATGAACGAGCCCAGGCCCACGTACACCGCGTGCCCGAAGCTGAGCATGCCGCCCTGCCCCAGCAGGATGTTGTAGCTCAGGCAGATGATGATCAGGTAGCCGATCTGCGACAGCATGGTGAGCGCCAGGCTGCTGGTGAAGATCATCGGCGCCACGATCAGCAGCAGCGCGAAGAAAGACCAGATGAAGATGCGGCCGATGTTCAGCGGCTTGAACCGGTAGTAGCGCACCGGCGTGGAGGTCGAAGCGGTTGTGGTTGCAGTATTCATGGCGTCAGTCCTCCCGGGTTCCGAGAAGACCCTTGGGCCTGAAGATGAGGATCAGCACCAGGAACAGGTACGGAAGAATGGGCGCCACCTGCGAGATGGTGAGCTTGAGCAGCTCGTAGCCGAAGGTCTGGTCGGTCACGGCCACGCCGAGCGCCTGCAGGCCGGTCGCGAGCGACTGGTCCATGGCCACCGCGAAGGTCTGCACGATGCCGATGATCAGCGAGGCCAGGAATGCGCCCGCCAGCGAGCCCATGCCGCCGACCACCACCACCACGAAGATGATGGAGCCGACCGAACCCGCCATGGCCGGCTCGGTGACATAGGTGTTGCCGCCGACCACGCCCGCCAGCCCCGCCAGCGCGGCGCCGCCGCCGAACACCAGCATGAACACGCGCGGCACGTTGTGGCCCAGCGCCTCGACCATGTCGGGGTGCTTCAGCGCCGCCTGGATGACCAAGCCGATGCGGGTGCGCGTGAGCAGCAGCCACACGGACACCAGCATCAGCACCGCCACCAGCATGATGAACGAGCGCGACTTGGGGAACTGCGTGCCGTAGAGCGTGAAGAGCGGGCCCTGCAGCGCCGTCGGCAGGCCATAGGGCACCGTGGAACGGCCCCACACCAGCTGCACGATTTCGAGAATGAGGTACGAAAGACCGAACGTCACCAGCAGCTCGGGCACATGGCCGAACTTGTGGACGCGGCGCAGGCAGTAGCGCTCGAAGGCCGCGCCCAGCACGAACACCAGCAGCGGCGCGATGAAGAGTGCCGGCCAGAAGCCGACGATGCCCGACAGCGTGTAGGCGAAGTAGGCGCCCAGCATGTAGAAGCTGGCGTGCGCGAAATTGAGCACGCCCATCATGCTGAAGATCAGCGTGAGGCCAGAGCTCAGCATGAACAACAGCAAGCCGTAGCTCACGCCGTTGAGCAGCGAGATGACGAAGAATTCGACGTTCATCGGTCTTTCGTGTCAGGTAAAAAAGAAAAAGGCCCGAGTGTTGAAGTCGGGCCTCGACCGCGTTGGCGCGCTCCCGAAATCAGGAGGGGCGCTTCATCTGGCAGGACGTGGGCGTGCTGGCAACGTAGGCGTCGTAGTACTTCACGGGTGCCAGCGTGTAGCCGGTGTTCTCCGGGCTGTACGGGTACTTGGCGCTGGCCTTTTCCCAGCGGGCGATGTACAGGCCCTGCTGCAGCTGGTGGTCGGCCTTGCGCAGTTCGACGTCGCCGTTGAAGCTCTTGAACTTCATGCCTTCCATGGCGGCCGCGACCTTGACGGGGTCGGTCGACTTGGTCTTCACGAAGGCTTCGGTCAGGGCCTGGAACACGGTGTAGATGTCGGTGGTGTAGAGGTCGTCGTTGAACTTCTTCTTGAAGTCTTCGGCGTACTTCTGCATGTCGCCGCCCATGTTGTAGTGGGCATAGCCGACCTGGTAGACCTTGCCGTCGGACGCCGCGCCCATGGCGGTCGGCGTGCCGGTGGTCACGGCGTAGTAGGTATAGAACTTGACGTTCAGGCCCGAGTCGTTGGCGGACTTGATGAGCAGCGCGAGGTCGGAGCCCCAGTTGCCGGTGATGACGGTATCGGCGCCGGAAGCCTTGATTTTCGCGATGTACGGCGCGAAGTCGCGCACCTGCGCGAGCGGATGCAGGTCGTCGCCGACGATCTGGATGTCTGGGCGCTTGTGCTTCAGGTCTTCCTTGGCGAACTTGGAAACCTGCTGGCCGTGCGCATAGTTCTGGCCGATGATGTAGACCTTCTTGATGTCCGGCTGGTCCTTCATGTAGGTGGTCAGCGCTTCCATCTTCATCGACGTGTCGGCGTCGAAGCGGTACTGCCAGTAGCTGCACTTGCTGTTGGTCAGGTCGGGGTCGACGGCCGCATAGTTCAGGTACAGCGCTTCCTTGCCGGGGTTGCGCGCATTGTTCTTCTCGAGCGCATCGATGATGGCCAGCGCAGGGCCGGAGCCGTTGCCCTGCACGATGTAGCGGGCGCCCTGGTCGAGGGCCGAGCGCAGCGCGCTGGTGGTCTCCTGCGGGCTGAGCTTGTTGTCGATGCCGATGATCTCGAACTTCACGCCGGCGGCGTTCTTCTTGTTGAACTCTTCGGCGAAGAACTGGAAGGTCTTGAGCTGATTCGTCCCGACCGCGGCCATGAGGCCCGACAGCGGGTCGAGCCATGCGATCTTGACGGTTTCACCCTTCTGGGCGAGGGCACCGGTGGCGGTGGCCGCAATGACGGCTGCGGCAGCGATTTTCAGAGCGAAATTCAATCTATATCTCCTGGTCAAACCGAATCAGAACCGAATCAAAACGCTGTACGAGCGTACAAGCGATTGCAGCCCCTCCCCTCAGGGAATGCCCGTAAGAGCGAGGCCGCAAGGGGCCGTTTCTATCGCGCATGCGACAGCGCGGCGCCCGAATTGCTACCCGCGGGTAGACCGCTGCTACCAGCGGGTAGAAATGCTGGAGCGGACTCGCGCCAAGACCACTCAGGGACGCTTCATCTGGCAGGTGGTGGGCGTGCTTGCCACGTACGACTCGTAGTACTTCACGGGCACGTTGGTGTAGCCGGTGTTCTCCGCGTCGTAGGGGTACTTGGCGCTGGCCTTTTCCCAGCGCGAGATGTACAGGCCCTGCTGCAGCTGGTGGTCGGACTTGCGCATCTCGACCTCGCCGTTGAAGCTCTTGATCTTCATGCCTTCCAGCGCCGCCGCCACCTTGACCGGATCGGTCGACTTCGTCTTGGCGAAGGCCGCGTCGAGCAGCGCGAACACGTGATAGATCGACGACTGCGTCAGGTCGTCATTCATGCGCTTCTTGTAGCCGTTGAGCAGCTGCTGGATCTCGCCGCCCATGTTGTAGTGGGCGTAGGCCACGGTGTAGACCTTGCCGTCCGAAGTGGCCCCCATGGCCGTGGGGGTACCGGCGCCCGGCGCGTAGTAGGTGAGGAACTTGACGTTCAGGCCCGAGTCGTTGGCCGCCTTGATGAGCAGCGACAGGTCGGAGCCCCAGTTGCCGGTGATGACGGTGTCGGCGCCCGAGGCCTTGATCTTGGCGATGTAGGGCGAGAAGTCGCGCACCTGCGCCAGCGGGTGCAGGTCTTCGCCCACGATCTGGATGTCGGGGCGCTTGACCTTCAGGTCTTCCTTGGCGAACTTGGCCACCTGCACGCCGTGGGCGTAGTTCTGGCCGAGCAGGTAGACCTTCTTGATGTCGGGCTGGTCCTTCATCCAGGTGGTCAGCGCCTCCATCTTCATGGAGGTGTCGGCGTCGACCCGGAAGTGCCAGTAGCTGCACTTGCTGTTGGTCAGGTCGGGGTCGACCGCCGCGTAGTTCATGTACAGCAACTCCTTGCCGGGGTTGCGCGAGTTGTTCTTCTCGATGGCGTCGATGATGGCCAGCGCCGGGCCGGAGCCGTTGCCCTGCATGATGTAGCGGGCGCCCTGGTCCTGCGCCGAGCGCAGCGCGGCGGTGGTCTCCTGCGGGCTGAGCTTGTTGTCGAGCGCGATGATCTCGAACTTCACGCCCGACTGGTTCTTCTTGTTGAACTCCTCGGCAAGGAATTGCGTGGTCTTGAGCTGGTTGGTGCCGACCGCGGCCATGAGGCCGGACAGAGGGTCGAGCCAGGCGATCTTGACGGTCTCGCCCTTTTGCGCGAATGCGGCGGTAACGCTCACCAACATGGCGCAGGCAGCTACTGACTTGATAGCAAATTGCATGAGGAGTCTCCAGTTTCGTTATGCGGGATCGCAGCGTACAAGCGCCCTTTTTTTCACCGCACAGGGATTGCCCGCAAGGAAAGCCGCCGGGGCGGCTTTCCTATCGCGTGCGCGACAGTGCGGCAGGGCTTTGCCTGTGTTTTCAGAGTGTGGGCAGCTTGTAGTCCTTGAGCAGCTCGCGCAGCTTGGTCTTCAGGATCTTGCCGGTGGCGCCCAGCGGAATGGCCTCGACGAACACCACGTCGTCGGGGATCTGCCACTTGGCGGTCTTGCCCTCGTAGAACTTCAGCAGCTCCTCGCGCGTGACTTCGGCGCCCGGCTTCTTCGCCACGGCGATGACGGGCCGCTCGTCCCACTTGGGATGGAACACGCCGATGCACGCGGCCATGGCCACGGCCGGGTGCGCGACGGCGATGTTCTCGATGTCGATGGAGCTGATCCACTCGCCGCCGGACTTGATCACGTCCTTGCTGCGGTCGGTGATCTGCAGGTAGCCCTCGGCGTCGATGGTGGCGACGTCGCCGGTGGGGAACCAGCCGCGGTTGCGCGCATCCGGAATGAGCGGATCGCCGCCCTCGCCCTTGAAGTATTCCTTGACGATCCAAGGGCCCTTCACCAGCAGGTCGCCGAAGGCCTTGCCGTCCCAGGGCAGCTCGTTGCCGTCGCCGTCGCCGTCGACGATCTTCATGTCGACGCCGAAGATCGCGCGGCCCTGCTTCATGCGGATCTTCAGCTGGGCGTCCGGCGGCAGCGACAGGTGCTTGTTCTTCAGCGTGCACAGCGTGCCCAGCGGGCTCATCTCGGTCATGCCCCAGGCGTGCAGCACCTCGACGTCGTACTTCTCCTGGAACGCCGTGATCATGGCCGGCGGGCAGGCAGAGCCGCCGATGACGGTGCGGTCCAGCTTGCTGAACTTCAGGCCGTTGGTCTGCATGTGGCCCAGCAGCATCTGCCACACGGTGGGCACGCCCGCCGCGAAGGTCACGCCTTCGGCCTCGATCAGGTCGTACACCGACTTGCCGTCGAGCGCCGGGCCGGGGAACACCAGCTTGCAGCCCACCAGCGCGGCCGAGTACGGAATGCCCCAGGCGTTGACGTGGAACATGGGCACCACCGGCAGCACGGAGTCGCGCGCCGACAGGCGCATGACGTCGGGCAGCGCCGCGGCATACGCATGCAGCAGCGTGGAGCGGTGGCTGTAGAGCGCGGCCTTCGGATTGCCCGTGGTGCCGCTCGTGTAGCACATGCTCGACGCGGAGTTCTCGTCGAAGCTGGGCCATTCGTAGTCGGTGGGCTGCGCGCCCATCCAGCTCTCGTAGCTCACCAGGCCGGGCACGCCGCTGTCGGCCGGCAGCTTGTCGGCATCACACAGTGCAACCCATTTCCGGATCGTGGGACATTTGGCGTGCACCGCCTGCACCAGCGGCAGGAAGCTCAGGTCGAAGCACAGGATCTGGTCTTCGGCGTGGTTGGCGATCCAGGCGATCTGGTCGGGGTGCAGGCGCGGGTTGATGGTGTGCAGCACGCGGCCGCTGCCGCTCACGCCGTAGTACAGCTCCAGGTGGCGATAGCCGTTCCAGGCCAGGGTCGCGACGCGGTCGCTGAACAGCAGCTGCTCGCCGTCCAGCGCATTGGCCACCTGCCTGGCGCGCGATGCGATGTCGCTCCAGGTGCAGCGGTGGATATCGCCCTCGACACGGCGCGAGACGATCTCGCCGTCGCCATGGTGGCGCTCGGCGAACTCGATCAGCGACGAGATCAAAAGCGGTTGGTCTTGCATCAAACCCAGCATCTACGGACTCCTATGTGAAATGACTTCATGAAAACTTGCGGACAACGGATTCACGCAAGCTTCGGCCACTTCCACAATGACACAAACCCGCACTGCAAGATTGAACGGAGCGGCTCATTGCACCGGGGTGATCCTGATGTCCGTGGGCGTGGCGTCCAGCAGCAGTTGCGAAGGCCACGGCGCCCAGGTCGCACCAAGTTCGGGCGTGTTCGGATCGCCTTTGCGCATGAAGGCCCCGATGCTGGCCATGACGGCCTTCGAAAGCGCGAGCCGCCCTTTCTCGTTGGCCTTGCCGCCGATGGAGCTCGACAGCACCGACGGGCCGAAGTTGCCGAACACGAACGGCAGGTCGAAGGCGTGCGAGGCGCCGTACACGTCGTTCCACGGCGAAGCCTCCTGCGACCAGTCGAGGCGGTAGTGCCAGATGTTCGACTGGCGCGTCTTCATCGTGTCGAGCAGGTTGTCGCGGTTGGCCTCGAACAGGCCCTTCGTGATGAGCGCGGTGGCCGCGTTGTAGCCGGTGCCGGCCTTGTCTACCGGAAGGTAGAACGGATCGATGATGTCGTTCACCGTGAGCGTGGGCGCGGCATCGGGGTCGAAGTTGAACATCAGCGAGAAGCGCTGGGCGTCGTTGACGATCCAGCCCGAGGTCGGAAAGCCGATGGTCCCCAGCAGCGAGGCGAAGAGCTTGCCCTCGTCGCGCGTGTTGCCCGCGAGCATGGGCACCTTCACGTACCGGTCGGCCGCGATGGCGCCGATGGGGTCGGTCGGGATCACGGTGCCATCGGGAATCGGCGCGACCGAGCCGAGCCCGGCCGCCGCCACCTTGCCCAGCAGCGCACCGCCGTCCTGCGCCCGCAGGTACTCTGCGATCTGGGCCGGCGTGCGGGTGGCGATGTAGGCCTTGGCTGCGGTTTCGTCGGCAGCTGTGCCGTCGGCCACGAGCAGCTTCTCCAGTATGGCCGCGCCCTGCGCGAGCGAAGCCGAGGCCGGCGAGAGCGAAGGCAGCGTGCCGGGCGGCAGGTTGGTCGCGAGCGAAATGCCGCCGCTCATCTCGAAGGCCTTGTGGAACAGGCCCTTGGCCATCGGGGAAGTCATGACCGACAGCAGGTTGGTGGCGCCCGCCGACTCGCCCGACAGCGTGACGTTGCCCGGATCGCCGCCGAAGTTGGAAACGTTGTCCGCAATGAAGCGCAGCGCCGCCATGTTGTCGAGCAGCGCGAAGTTGCCCGAGTCATCGCCCTGCGTGCCGCCGGGTTTCAGCTGCGGAATGTTCAGGAAGCCCAGGATGCCGAGGCGGTAGCTGGCGGTGATGACCACCGCGTTGGCGGTCTTCGCCAGCTTGGCGCCGTCGTACAGCGGGTCGGCTGTATAGCCGGAGATGTTGCTGCCGCCATGGATGAACAGCAGCACCGGCAGGTTCTTCTCGGCCGTCGCCGGGCGCCAGATGTTGACGAACAGGCAGTCTTCGCTGCCGACCGGCTTTCCGAGGTTGGTGCCGATGGTGGCGTCGTAAGTGTTGTTGAGGCCGGGGCTGAAGATGCGGCCGATCTGCAGGCAGGCACTGCCGAATCTGGCGGCCGGGCGAATGCCGCTCCAGGCTTCGGGCGCAACCGGCGCACGCCAGCGCAGCGCGCCCACCGGTGCCTTGGCGAACGGAACCCCCTTCCAGTAGTAGGTGCCCGAGCCGGCGCTGTCGTCCACGCCTTCGATCTTGCCGGCCGTGGTCTGGCGCACCATCGGGCCGTCGGCCGGAGGCGGGGCCGCGGGCGCGGGGGCTGGCGCCGGCGCAGGCGCACCCGGCAGGAAGGCGAAGCCGGGCGAACCGGACGATCCGCCGCCGCAGGCCGAGAGCGCTGCCAAGGCCGCGACAGCGACCACTGCGGCGGCGGCCCTGGCTATCGCAGTCCTTGCCGCCGCGCCCTGGCCTTGCGCCGTTGTCTCTGTATTCATGTTTTTGTCTCCACACCGGGTTAATCGGAATTCCTTGCCTGGCGCACGGCACCCATACTCCGGGCCGCCGAGCACGCAAAAAAATTCTAGAAACCGGCGTCGTTTTCATCGCTATCGCAAGGAAGCCAAACGAATGACTTCAGGAGCCTCCCAGTCGCACCGCCAGCGCGGGCCGCAACGCCGGTCCGGCGGCATGCCGCAGCCGGAACTGCGCACCAGCTCCGCCGCGTGGCTCGAAGGCGTGCTGTCGATGTTCGAGGCCGAAGGACTGGACGTGCCTTCGCTGCTGCTGGAGGCCGGCTTCGACCCCGATTCCCTGCACCGGCAGAACGCACGCATCCCCGTCGACGAGATCACGGTGCTATGGCAGCTCGCCGTGGCACGCGCCGCCCGGCCCACGCTGGGCCTGCATCGCGACCTGGCCGCCACGCACAGCAAGCTGGGCACGGTGGGCCATGCCATGTCTTGCAGCCCCACGCTCGGAGCCGCGCTCGCGCGGCTGGCGCGCTACATGGCGGTGATCTCCGATGCGACTGCTTTCTCGCTGCACCCCGAGCCGCGCGGCTGCTGGCTGGCGATGGAGCACACCGGCGGCAGCCTGCCGATTCCGCGCCAGCGCGTCGAATACGCCCTGCTGACAACGCTGATGCAATGCCAGTGGCTCACGCGGCGCGAGCTGCAGCCGCTGGCCATGGAGTTCGTCTACCCCTCGCCGGCCGACGACCGGCCGCACCGCGAGGCCTTCGGCTGCGAGGTGCGTTTCAACGCGCCGGCCAACAGGCTGCTGCTGTCGGCCGCCGACCTGGCCCTGCCGCTGCCCACCCATCACGAGACGCTGGGCGAGCTGCAGGAGCACCTGCTCGACGATCAGCTCGACCTGCTGGGCCAGACCACCACCAGCAGCCTCGTGTGCGCCGAGATCGCGCGCCGGCTGCAGCATGGCGAGCCGCGCCGGCAGGACGTGGCGTCCGGCCTGGGCCTGGCCGAGCGCACCCTGCAGCGCAGGCTCCAGGAGGAGTCGGTGTCGTTCCAGGGCTTGCTGGACCGCACCCGCCGCGAACTTGCGCAGCAGTACCTGGCGGAAGACCGCCATACGCTGACCGACGTGGCGGACATGCTGGGATTCGTCGACACGAGCAACTTCTTCCGCGCCTGCAAGCGCTGGTTCGGCGTGCCGCCGGCGCAGTACCGGGCACGCATCTGGGACAGCCCCGCCCCGCTGGCTGCCTGAACGGCCACCCCGATGGCCCCCGCGGCAAGGGGTTTCGCGCTCTGCCGGACAATCCGCGCATGAGCTTGCTTGCTGAAGACACCCCGGTCGCCGACCTGGGACTGCGCTGGAAACCCGGCTTCTCCAACCTGGGCCCCGCGTTTTTCACCGAACTGCGGCCGACGCCCCTGCCCGATCCTTACTGGGTGGGGCGCAGCGAGGCCGTTGCGCACGAACTCGGCCTGCCGCCCGGCTGGCATGAGTCGGGCGACACGCTGGCCGCGCTGACGGGCAGCATGCCCATTGCGGGAACCCGCCCCTTTGCAACCGTGTACAGCGGCCACCAGTTCGGCGTGTGGGCCGGCCAGCTGGGAGACGGGCGCGCCATCATGATCGGCGAGACCGACGGCGGGCTCGAAGTGCAGCTGAAAGGCGCGGGGCGCACGCCCTACTCCCGCGGCGGCGACGGCCGCGCGGTGCTGCGCTCCAGCATCCGCGAATTCCTCTGCAGCGAGGCGATGCACGGGCTGGGCATTCCGACCACGCGCGCCCTCAGCGTGACCGGCTCCGACGCCCGGGTGCGCCGTGAGGAGCTCGAAAGCGCAGCGGTCGTGGCGCGCGTGGCGCCCAGCTTCGTGCGCTTCGGCCACTTCGAGCACTTTGCCGCCAACCAGCGTGAAGACGAATTGCGCGCGCTGGCCGACTACGTCATCGACCGCTACTACCCGGACTGCCGCAATACCGGGCGCTTCAACGGCAATGCGTATGCCGCATTCCTGGAGGCCGTGAGCGAGCGCACCGCCGCCCTGCTCGCGCAATGGCAGGCCGTGGGCTTCTGCCACGGGGTGATGAACACCGACAACATGAGCATCCTGGGGCTCACCATCGACTACGGGCCGTTCCAGTTCCTGGACGGCTTCGATCCGCGCCATATCTGCAACCACAGCGACACCAGCGGCCGCTACGCCTTCAACCAGCAGCCCAATGTCGCTTACTGGAACCTGTTCTGCCTGGCGCAGGCGCTGCTGCCGCTGATCGGCGACCAGGAAATCGCCGTGGCCGCGCTGGAGTCTTACAAGAGCGTGTTCCCCAGCGAGTTCGAGGGCCGCATGCGCGCCAAGCTGGGCCTGGCCGACGCGGCCGAGGGCGACCGCCCGCTCGTCGAAGGCGTGCTCAAGCTGCTGGCCGCGGGCAAGGTCGACTACACGATCTTCTGGCGCCGGCTGTCGAACCACATGGCCGACGGCAAGCTCGAGCCGGTGCGCGACCTGTTCCTGGACCGCGAGGGCTTCGATGCCTGGCTGCTATTGTTTTCGGAGCGCCATGCGGCGTCCGACCGGGCGAAGGCGGCGGGCCTGATGCTTCGGTCGAACCCCAAGTTCGTGCTGCGGAACCACCTCGGGCAGCAAGCCATCGAAGCAAGTCAGCAAAAAGACAACTCAGGTGTGGCAACCTTGCTGGCTCTGCTCGAGTCCCCATTTGAAGAACATCCCGGCGCCGATGCTTATGCCGGCTTCCCGCCCGACTGGGCCTCCACGATCGAAATCAGCTGCTCATCATGACCACTCCCGTACAGAAAACCGACGCCGAATGGAAAGCCCTGCTCGCTGAAAAAGGCGCCGAACCCGCCGCCTTCGAAGTGACGCGCCACGCCGCCACCGAACGCCCCTTCACCGGCAAGTACGAAGCCCACTGGGACGACGGCACCTACCACTGCGTGTGCTGCGGCGCCAAGCTGTTCGAGTCTTCGACCAAGTTCGACGCCGGCTGCGGCTGGCCCAGCTTCTCCGAAGAAGCGGTGCCCGGCGCCATCAGGAACATCATCGACCGCTCGCACGGCATGGTGCGCACCGAGAACGTCTGCGCAAATTGCGGCGCCCACCTGGGCCACGTGTTCCCCGACGGCCCCACCGAGACCGGCCTGCGCTACTGCATGAACTCGGCTTCGCTCGACTTCCAGAAAAAGGCCGACTGAGCCGCTCCGAATGAAACTGATCCTCGACTTCTTCCCGATCCTGCTGTTCTTCGGCGCCTACAAGCTGGGCGACATCTACACGGCCACCGGCGTGCTGATGGCCGCCACCGTGGTGCAGATGGCCATCATCTACGCCATGGAGCGCAAGCTGCAGGCCATGCAGAAGGCCACGCTGGTGCTGATACTGCTGTTCGGCACGCTCACGCTGGCGCTGCACGACGACCGCTTCATCAAGTGGAAGCCGACCGTGCTGTACGGCGCAATGGCGCTCGCGCTGGCCGTGGCGCTCTGGGCGCTGAAGAAGAACTTCCTGAAGATGCTGCTGGGCCAGCAGCTCGAGCTGCCCGAGCGCATCTGGGGCCGGCTGAACGTGGCGTGGATCGGCTATTGCCTGTTCATGGCCGCCATCAACGGCTACGTGGCGGCGTACTTCACGACCGAGGCCTGGGTCAACTTCAAGCTCTGGGGCTACGTGTTCCCCATCGTCTTCCTCGTGGCGCAAGGCCTGTACATCGCGCCGCACCTGAAGAACGACGACAAGCCCACCGCATGACGAGCAACACCACCACCGCACTGCTGCCCATGGCGGCCGACCTCGAGGCCGCGCTGCGCGAGGCGCTGGCCCCCACGCAGCTCGAAGTGATAGACGAAAGCGCCGCCCACGCCGGCCATTCGGGCGCCAACGCGCAAGGCCGCGGCACCCATTTCCGGGTCCGCATCGCCTCGCCCCGGTTCGAGGGAAAGCCCCGCGTGGCGCGGCATCGGCTTGTGTATGATGCCCTCCAAGTTTTTATCGCACAGGGTCTGCACGCCATCGCCATCGAGGTGCTCTGAGTCGTCCAAGGGGCCGCGCGCCACGCCCGATGTGGTTGCAGCGGCTGCCGTGCCACCCCGCCTTTTTCTTCCCTATCCCTGCTTTCTTTCCCGCGCCTTTTCCTACACGCGCATTTCCTTTCCAGCTCGATATTCATTCCATGAAAAAACAAATCTTGCAGGCCGTCGCGGCCGCAGTGCTGCTCGGTGCCATTCCCATGGCCGCGCTCGCACAGAACGCAGCCATCGTGAACGGCAAGCCGGTGCCCAAGGCCCGCATGGACGTTCTGGCCCAACAGCTGGCCGCCGCCGGCCGCCCGGTGACGCCTGAAATGCAAGGCCAGCTGCGCGAGGAAATCGTGGCGCGCGAAGTGTTCATGCAGGAAGCCCAGAAGCAGGGCCTGGACGCCAGCGAGGACTACAAGAACCAGCTCGAACTCGCCCGCCAGGCCATCCTGATCCGCGCGCTGTTCGACAACTACCGCAAGAACAACCCGGTCTCGGACGCCGACGTGAAGGCCGAGTACGACAAGTTCGTCGCGGCCAACGGTGGCAAGGAATACAAGGCGCGCCACATCCTGGTCGAAACCGAAGACCAGGCCAAGAAGATCATGGCCGACCTGAAGAAGGGCGCCAAGTTCGAAGACATCGCCAAGAAGCAGAGCAAGGACCCGGGATCGGGCGCCAACGGCGGCGACCTCGACTGGGCCAACCCCGCGAGCTTCGTGCCCGAGTTTTCGGAAGCCATGATCAAGCTCAAGAAGGGCGAGACCACCCCCGCCCCGATCAAGACCCAGTTCGGCTGGCACATCATCCGCGTCGACGACATTCGCCAGGCTCAACTGCCGAAGCTGGAAGAAGTGAAGCCGCAGATCACGCAGCAGCTGCAGCAGCAGCGCCTCCAAAAGTACCAGGAAGACCTGCGCGCGAAGGCGAAAGTGGAATAACCCCCAGGCTTCGCGCACTTCGTGTCGCTACGCCCACCCCCTTGCAGGGGGCAACACCTGCGGCCCGGCGAAGCCGGTTCCGCGGTGTTCTGGAAATGAAAAAAGCGGCCCGCGGGCCGCTTTTTCGTGGGCGTCCTTATTTCAGATCGCCCAGGTGCCGAAGTTGTCGCCCGGGCGGTCAAGCACGACGAAAGCCTGCCAGATCCTCGATCCGCGCCGCTTCCAGCACGTGCCGGCTTCCCGGGTGATCGAGGTCGAGCATCTGCTTCAGCCCACCCAGCGACGCGCGTTGCGCCAGATCTGCATCCAGGGGCTCAGGTCGCTCTTGTCGCCCGAGGTCCAGCTCATCTGGATGTTGCGGAACACGCGCTCCGGGTGCGGCATCACCGCGGTGAAGCGGCCGTCCGGCGTCGTGACCGAGGTCAGGCCGCCCGCGCTGCCGTTCGGGTTGAACGGGTACTGCTCGGTCGGCTGGCCGTGGTTGTCGACGAAGCGCATCGCGCCGATGGCCTTGGCGGCGTCGCCGCGGTGCTTGAAGTTGGCGTAACCCTCGCCGTGCGCCACCGCGATCGGCAGGCGGCTGCCGGCCATGCCCGCGAAGAAGATGCTGGGCGACTCGAGCACTTCGACCATCGACAGGCGCGCCTCGAAGCGCTCGCTCTGGTTGGTGGTGAAACGCGGCCAGGCCTCCGCGCCCGGAATGATGTCGGCCAGCTCGGCGAACATCTGGCAGCCGTTGCACACGCCCAGGCCGAAGGTGTCGGCGCGGCCGAAGAAGGTCTTGAACTGCTCGGCCAGCTTCGGGTTGAAGGTGATGCTGCGCGCCCAGCCGATGCCGGCGCCCAGCGTGTCGCCGTAGCTGAAGCCGCCGCAGGCGACCACGCCCTTGAAGTCGGCGAGGTCCGCCCTGCCCGTCTGCAGGTCGGTCATGTGGACGTCGAAGGCTTCGAAGCCGGCTTCGGTGAAGGCGTAGGCCATCTCGACGTGCGAGTTGACGCCCTGCTCGCGCAGGATCGCGACCTTGGGGCGCGACTGCAGGATGGCGGGCGCAACGGCGGAGCCGGTCTGCGCATTCGGCAGGAACACGTGCATGCCCGGATCGTTCGGCACACCGGCGGCGGCGTGCTCGGCATCGGCGCAGGCGGGGTTGTCGCGCTCGCGGGCGATCCTCCAGCTGACCGAGTCCCAGACCTGCTGCAGGTCATGCAGGCTGGCGCTGAACACCGACTTGGCATCGCGCCAGACTTCGACCTTGCCCTTGCCCGCATCCATGGGCGAGCTGGCGGGGCGGGTCTTGCCGACGAAGTGGCTGTGCGTGCTGAGGCCGTGGGCGCGCAGCACCTGCATGACATCGTTGCGCTCGGCGGTGCGCACCTGCAGCACCATGCCCAGCTCTTCGTTGAACAGCGCCTTGAGCGTGAGCTCCTCGCGCCGCGCGCTGACCTGCTGCGCCCAGTTCTTGGCGTCGCCGGTTTCCATGCGGCTGTCGGAAATGCCGTCGCCTTCGGTGACCAGCATGTCGACGTTCAGCGCCACGCCCACATGGCCGGCAAAGGCCATTTCGCAGGCGGTGGCGAACAGGCCGCCGTCGCTGCGGTCGTGCATCGCGAGGATCTTTCCGTCGGCGCGCAGCGCGTTCACGGCATTGACCAGCGCCACCAGCTGCGCCGGGTCGTCGAGGTCGGGCACCGTGTCGCCGCTCTGGTTGAGCGTCTGCGCCAGGATGCTGCCGGCCATGCGGTGCTTGCCCTGGCCCAGGTCGATCAGCACCAGCGTGGTGTCGGCCTCCTCGGCGTCGAGCTGCGGCGTGAGCGTGCCGCGCACGTCGGCCAGCGTGGCGAAGGCGCTGACGATCAGGCTCACGGGCGACGTGACCTTCTTGGCCTCGGCGCCGTCCTTCCACTGCGTGCGCATCGACAGCGAATCCTTGCCGACCGGAATCGACACGCCCAGCGCCGGGCACAGCTCCAGGCCCACGGCCTTGACGGTTTCATACAGCGCGGCGTCTTCGCCGGGCTCGCCGCAGGCGGCCATCCAGTTGGCCGACAGCTTCACGCGCGAAAGTTCGATGGGGGCGGCCAGCAGGTTGGTGATGGCCTCGGCCACGGCCATGCGGCCAGAGGCCGGTGCGTCGAGCGCGGCCAGCGGCGTGCGCTCGCCCATGCTCATGGCTTCGCCGGCAAAGCCCTTGTAGTCGGCCAGCGTCACGGCGCAGTCGGCCACGGGCACCTGCCACGGGCCGACCATCTGGTCACGATGGCTCAGGCCTCCCACGGTGCGGTCGCCGATGGTGATGAGGAAGCGCTTCGACGCCACGGTCGGATGCGCGAGCACGTCGATGGCGGCCTTCTGCAGGTCGATGCCCGTCAGGTCGAGCGGCTTGAAGGTGCGCGCCACGGTCTTCACGTCGCGGTGCATCTTGGGCGGCTTGCCGAGCAGCACGTCCATCGGCATGTCGACGGGCTGCACCTCGGCGCCTTCGTCGGCCACCAGCAGCTGGCGCTCTTCGGTCGCCACGCCGACCACCGAGAACGGGCAGCGCTCGCGCTCGCAGAAGGCCTTGAACTGCTCGAGCGACTCCGGCGCGATGGCCAGCACGTAGCGCTCCTGGCTTTCGTTGCACCAGATTTCCTTCGGCGCCATGCCCGATTCTTCGAGCGGCACGGCGCGCAGGTCGAAGCGCGCGCCACGGCCGGCGTCGTTGGTGAGTTCGGGGAAGGCGTTGCTCAGGCCGCCGGCGCCCACGTCGTGGATCGCCAGGATCGGGTTGGCCGCGCCCTGCTGCCAGCAATGGTTGATGACCTCTTGCGCGCGGCGCTCGATTTCGGGATTGCCGCGCTGCACCGAGTCGAAGTCGAGCTCGGCCGCGTTGGCGCCGGTGGCCATCGAGCTGGCGGCGCTGCCGCCCATGCCGATGCGCATGCCGGGGCCGCCAAGCTGGATCAGCAGCGAGCCGGCCGGGAACTGGATCTTCCTGGTCTGGGTGGCGTCGATGCTGCCGAGGCCGCCCGCGATCATGATGGGCTTGTGGTAGCCGCGCTGCATGGTGTCGAGGTCGCTCGCCACCGTCTGCTCGTATTCGCGGAAGTAGCCCAGCAGGTTGGGACGGCCGAATTCGTTGTTGAACGCGGCGCCGCCCAGCGGACCCTCGGTCATGATCTGCAGCGGGCTGGCGATGTGCTCGGGCTTGCCGTAGTGGCCGTCTTCAGGCCACAGCTTCGACACGGTGAAACCGGTCAGGCCGGCCTTGGGCTTGGAGCCGCGGCCGGTGGCGCCTTCGTCGCGGATCTCGCCGCCGGCGCCGGTCGAAGCACCGGGGAAAGGTGAAATGGCAGTCGGATGGTTGTGCGTCTCGACCTTCATCAGCACATGGCTCAGGGCGCTATCTTTTTGATAGCTCTGCGACCCGTTGGCGGGGATGAAGCGCTCGATGGTCGCGCCTTCCATCACCGAGGCGTTGTCGGCATAGGCGATGACCGTGTGCTGCGGGTTCTGCTTCTCGGTGTGGCGGATCATCGAGAACAGGCTCTGCGGCTGGGCCTTGCCGTCGATGGTGAAGTCGGCGTTGAAGATCTTGTGGCGGCAGTGTTCGCTGTTGGCCTGCGCGAACATCATCAGCTCGACGTCGCTGGGGTTGCGGCCCAGGCGGGTAAAGGCGTCCACCAGGTAGTCGATTTCGTCCTCGGCCAGCGCCAGGCCGAAGCCGGTGTTGGCGGCCACCAGCGCAGTGCGGCCGCCGGCCAGCACGTCGACCTGCGCCATCGGCTGGGCCGGAAGCTCGCTGAACAGGCTGGCCGCCTGCTCGACCGTGGCCAGCACCGATTCGGTCATGCGGTCGTGCAGCGGGCCGGCCGCGGCGGCCAGCTGGTCGCCTTCGAGCACGGGGGCCTTGCCGATCAGCGGAGCCTTGAGTTTCAGGTGGTACTGGGTGACGCGCTCTACCCGGCGAAGCGCCAGGCCGCAGTTGTGGGCGATGTCGGTGGCCTTGGAGGCCCACGGCGACACGGTGCCCAATCGCGGCGTGACCACTACCGAAGTGCCCGCCTTGGCCGGCGCCTCGAAGGGCTCGCCGTAGGTCAGCAGCGCGGCAAAGCGCTCGCGGTCGTCCGTGCGGAGCGCCGCATCGGTCACGACCAGGTGCACGAAACGGGCCGAAATGCCCTCGATGCGCGGTTCGATGGCCTGCAGCTTCGGCAGCAGCTGGCGTGCGCGGAAATCGCTGAGTGCGCTGCCGCCCTCGAACATGGTTACGACAGGAAGGGCTTGAGGTGCGGGCTGCGTCACGGTCGATGGGGCCTCGGGGGCCGCGTTGGGAATCAAGGAACAAAGGCGAATGACCGCTGACTGGGGTCATCCGCGTTAACCCGGGATTTTAGCCGGGCCGATGGGATAATTCGGGGATGAGCATTAACTACAAAGACGCTGCGGGCATCGAAGCCATGCGGGTCGCCTGCCGCCTGGCCTCCGAGGTGCTGGACTACCTCACCCCCTTCATCAAGCCCGGCATCACGACCAACGATGTCGACCGGCTGGCCGCCGAATACATGGTCAAGCAGGGCACCACCTCGGCCACGGTGGGCTACATGGGCGCCAGCAGCGTCCCGTTCCCGAAGTCGCTGTGCACCTCGGTGAACCACGTGGTGTGCCACGGCATTCCCAACGACAAGCCCCTGAAGAAGGGCGACATCATGAACGTCGACGTGACCGTCATCAAGGACGGCTGGTTCGGCGACAACAGCCGCATGTACGTGATCGGCGACGCCTCCATCGCCGCCAAGCGCCTGTGCAGCATCACCTTCGAGGCCATGTGGCACGGCATCCTGCAGGTACGCCCCGGCGCGCACCTGGGCGACGTGGGCCATGCGATCCAGAAGTTCGCCGAAGGCCAGGGCTTCTCGGTGGTGCGCGAGTTCTGCGGCCACGGCGTGGGCCAGCGCTTCCACGAAGAACCCCAGGTGCTGCACTACGGCCGCCCGGGCACCATGGAAGAACTCAAGCCCGGCATGATCTTCACCATCGAGCCCATGATCAACGCCGGCAAGCGCGACGTGAAGGAAGACTTCAAGGGCGGCCAGTACGACGGCTGGACCATCGTCACGCGCGACCATTCGCTGTCGGCCCAGTGGGAGCACACGGTGCTGGTCACCGAAACCGGCTACGAGGTGCTGACGCTCTCCGCCGGCAGCCCTCCGCTGCCCTCCTTCGTCACCTCGACCAAAACCTGACGCGCGCACGCGTTCCCCGGCCGTGATCGAAGCAGCCAAGATCGACGTGGCGACGCTGCGCGAAGCCTATCGCGCGAAGAAGCTCGCGCTTTTCGACACCCTGCGCTTTGCGCGCGCGCCCACGCGCAGCGTGCACACGGTGCTGCGCCAGCTCTCGGCGCTGGCGGACGAAACACTGTGCGCCCTGTGGCGCGAGGCCGATTTCGGCGACGCGCTCTCGCTGGCCGCCGTGGGCGGCTTCGGGCGCGGCGAGCTGTTTCCGTATTCCGACGTCGACGTGTTGCTGCTGTTGCCGCCCGAAGGCCACGAGAACGCGGTCGACCCGGCCCGCATCGAGGCGTTCATCGGCCATTGCTGGGACGCCGGCCTCGAAATCGGCTCCAGCGTGCGCACCGTGGACGAATGCCTGGCCGAGGCCGAGAAAGACGTCACCGTGCAGACCTCGCTGCTCGAGGCACGGCTGATCGCCGGCGACAAGAAGCTCTTCACCGCCTTTCGCCGCCGCTTCGCCCGCGCCATCGATCCGCAGGCTTTCTTCGTGGCCAAGTCGCAGGAAATGCGGCACCGGCACCAGAAGTTCGACAACACGCCCTACGCGCTGGAGCCGAACTGCAAGGAATCGCCCGGCGGCCTGCGCGACCTGCAGACCATTTTGTGGATGACCAAGGCCGCCGGCTACGGCAGCCGCTGGGACGACCTGGCCAAGAACGGCCTGGCCACTTCCTTCGAAGCCCAGCAGATCAAGCGCAACGAGGCCCTGCTCTCGCTCATCCGCGCCCGGCTCCACGTGATCGCCAACCGCCGTGAAGACCGGCTGGTGTTCGACCTGCAGACCGCCGTGGCGGCCAGCTTCGGCTATGAGAGCGAATCGCAGCGCAAGTCGAGCGAGGCGCTCATGCGCCGCTACTACTGGGCCGCCAAGGCGGTGTCGCAGCTCAACCAGATCCTGCTGCTCAACATTTCCGAGCGCCTGCAGCCCAGCGACGAGCGGCACACGCCGATCAACGAGCGCTTCTACGAGCGCGCCGGCCTCATCGAGATCGCCAGCGACGACCTGTACGAGCGCGAGCCGCACGCGGTGCTCGAGACATTCCTGCTCTACCAGAAGACCATCGGCGTGCAGGGCCTGTCGGCGCGCACGCTGCGCGCGCTCTACAACGCGCGCCATGTGATGGACAGCAAGTTCCGCAACGACCCGGTCAACCACGAGACCTTCATGCGGATCCTGCAGCAGCCCTACGGCATCACGCATGCCTTCAGGCTGATGAACCAGACCTCGGTGCTGGGGCGCTACCTGCGGGTGTTCCGCAGCATCGTGGGGCAGATGCAGCACGACCTGTTCCACGTGTACACGGTCGACCAGCACATCCTGATGGTGCTGCGCAACGTGCGGCGCTTCTTCATTGCCGAGCATGCGCACGAGTACCCGTTCTGCTCGCAGCTCGCGGCCGGCTGGGACAAGCCCTGGATCCTGTACGTGGCGGCCCTGTTCCACGACATCGCCAAGGGCCGCGGCGGCGACCACTCCACGCTGGGCGCGCGCGACGTGCAGCGCTTCTGCAAGCAGCACGGCATTGCCCGCGAAGACGCCAGGCTCATCGAATTCCTCGTGGCCGAGCACCTGGTGATGAGCCAAGTCGCCCAGAAGCAGGACCTGAGCGACCCCGAGGTCATCAGCGCCTTCGCCAGGCGCGTGGGCAACGAGCGCTACCTCACGGCGCTCTACCTGCTGACCATCGCGGACATCCGCGGCACCTCGCCGCGCGTGTGGAATGCCTGGAAGGGCAAGCTGCTCGAGGACCTGTACCGCTACACGCTGCGCGCGCTCGGCGGCCGCATGCCCGACCCGGATGCCGAGGTCGAGTCGCGCAAGCGCGAGGCGCTGGTGCAACTGGCCCTGCACGCCCAGCGCTTCGAAGCGCACAAGGCCCTGTGGGACACGCTCGACGTGGGCTACTTCATGCGCCATGACGCCACCGAGATCGCCTGGCACGCCAAGCAGCTTTCGCGCTTTGTGCCGCCCAAGGGCGTGCCGATCGACCCGAAGGCGCCGCCCATCGTGCGCGCGCACCTGTCGCCGGTGGGCGAAGGCCTGCAGGTGGTCGTCTACACGCCCGACCAACCCGACCTTTTTGCGCGCATCTGCGGCTATTTCGATCAGTCGTCCTTCAGCATCCTGGACGCCAAGGTGCACACCACGAGCGACGGCTACGCGCTGGACACCTTCCAGGTGGTGACCACCTTCCTGCCCGACCACTACCGCGACCTGATCAGCATGGTCGAGTCGGGCCTGGCGCAGACGCTCACCGAGGCCGGCGCCCTGCCCCCGCCCAGCATGGGCCGGGTGTCGCGCCGGGTGCGCAGCTTCCCCATCAAGCCGCGCATCAGCCTGCTGCCCGACGACAAGGCCCAGCGGTGGCTGCTCAACATATCGGCCAGCGACCGGGCCGGGCTGCTGTACTCGGTGGCCCGGGTGCTGGCGCGCCACCACCTGAACCTGCAGCTCGCCAAGGTGACGACGCTCGGCGAACGGGTGGAAGACACCTTCCTCATCAGCGGCCCCGAGCTGCAGGGGCAGAAAACCCAGCTGGCCATCGAGACCGAGCTGATGGAAGCGCTGGCATCCTGAGCCGCAGGTTTTTCGGGCGCTGCGGCCGGTCTGGCGCTACTTTCGTACAACGAAAGCCTGAAGCCTTGGCGCATCGCCGTCAAAATGTGGGCTATGGACTCACTGATTGAACAGCTTTCAGACTCGGTCTCCTCGGCCAAGACGCTCGAGGACCTGGCTCGCCCCATGCTCGAAATGCTCGAAGTGGTCACGGGGCTGGAATCGACCTACCTCACGACCATCGATCTCGAAAAGGGCCTGCAGAGCATTCTTTTCGCCCGGAACGCGAAGGAAATGACCATCCCCGAGGGCCTTTCCGTCCCCTGGTCCGACACCCTCTGCCGCCGCGCCCTCGAAGAAGACCGCCCCTTCGCCGACGACGTCGCCACCCGCTGGGGCGACTCCGACGCCGCCCGCCAGCTCGGCGTCCAGACCTATGTGAGCACACCGATCAAGACGGACAGCGGCGGCCTCTTCGGCACCCTGTGCGGCGCCAGCGCGGACAAGCTGCCTCTGTCGCCCCATGCGGCACCGGTGCTGCGGCTCTTCGCGAAACTGCTGGCCCAGCAGGTCGAGCGCGAGATGCTCCTCGTCAAGCTCAAGCGGGCCAACGCCGAGCTGGCCGCCTACGCCTCGACCGACAGCCTCACCGGCCTGCCCAACCGCAGAACGCTGATCGACGCCCTGCGCCGGCTGCTCGCCCAGTGCGAGCGCGAAGGCCGCAGCACGCTGGTCGGGTTCATCGACATGGACGGCTTCAAGAAGATCAACGACAAGTACGGCCACGACGTGGGCGACGATTTCCTGTCGACCATGGCCGGCAGGCTGTCGGCTTCGCTGCGGGCCAGCGACGTGCTGGCGCGCTTCGGCGGCGACGAGTTCGTGGTGATCGGCGCGGGCCCGGGCTTCGACGAATCTCCGCGCACCGCGGCGCGCGCGCTGGCCGACCGCCTGGGCGAAAGTACCATCGGCGACCTGCGGCTCAACGGCAAGACCACCATCGAGTACGGCGGCGCGAGCGTCGGCGTGGTGGCCGTCGACCCGCGCGCCACCACTGCGGAAGAAGCGCTGAAGCAGGCGGACACAGCCATGTACAACGTCAAACGCGAGCGCCGGGCCACGGCGCCCGCCAGGGAAACGCAGCTCGACTGAATGAACACCGACCGGCTGGTACGCCTAGAAAAGGCCCTGGGTTCGCTCAAGGCCCGGATCACGATGGGGGGGATTTTCGCGCTGGTGCTCGGCATCGGCCTGATCACGACCATCATCGTGGGGCGGACTGAGCACGACCTGCTGGAATCGCAGCGCCAGCGCGAGCTGAACGAGTCCGTGCGCACCGCCGCCCTGCTGGGCCACAACGTGATACAGCTGCAGCGCGTGCTGGAATCGGTGGGCAACGCGCTCAACGAGCCGCTGCTCAACGACCCGGCGGCACTGAAGGCGTTCCTGCAGAGCAAGCCGGTGATGCGCACCTTCTTCGCCAACACCTACATCGCCACGCCCGACGGCAATGTCCGGGTGATGAGCGACGACAAGGGCGTGTCGCAGCCGGAATTGAACATCGGCGACCGCCCCTACTTCCGCCGGCTGCTGGCCGAGGGCCGGCCGATGGTGTCCGAGCCATTGCTGGGCACGCTGACCGGCGAACCGATCATCGCCGTCAACCAGCCGGTACGCGGCGCCAACGGCATCTATGCCGTGCTGGGCGGCACGCTGCGCCTGTCGAGCCGCGACCTGCTCGAGGGCCTGGTCGACCCGCAGGAAGGCGATGCCGGCGCGCTGGTTGTCCTGACCGACGCGCAGGGCCGGGTGCTGGCGCACCCCGACGGCAAGCGGCTGCTGCAATCGATTGCCGACGAACCCCGGCTGGCCCGGGCCTTCAAGGCCTGGCAGGCCGCGGGCAGTCCGGTCGAGCCGCTGGGCCTGCTGCTGCCCCAGGCGCAGGAGATCGCCAGCGTCGCCGGCGTGCCCGGCCCCGACTGGGTGGTGTGGCGCGTGCGGCCGGAAGCCGAGGTGCTGGCGCCGGTGAAGGCCGCGCGCCGGCTGGCGCTGGTCTGGGCCTTCACGCTGGTGGCGGTGCTGTCGGCCGGCATCTTCTTGAGCCTGTGGCTGCTGCTGCGCCCGCTGAGCAAGCTGGAGCGGCGCGCGCAGCACATGTTCGACGACGCCATGCGCCCCGAGGACGGCTGGCCCACGGGCGACGGCGAGATCGGCCAGCTCGGCCAGGTGCTGCGCCGCGTCGGCGTGCAGCGCGCCGAGCTGGAACGGCTGAACGGCGAGATGTTCAGCAAGCTGCGCTCGGTGATGCGCGCGGCGCCCATCGGCATCGCCTTCATCCGAGACCGGCGCTTCGAGCTGGTGAGCGACGAACTGTGCCGCCTGCTTTCCTACCGCGAGGACGAGCTGCTGGGCAAGCCGGTGGACCTGATCGTCGTGCCCGAGGAAGACCAGCCCGCCCTCGCCGCGCTTGAGAAAGAGGCTTTCGCCAGCAGCAATTCGTACGTGGGCGAATCCCGCATGCAGCGCGGCGACGGCTCGCGCTTCTGGGCACGGCTGCGCAGCCGGCCGGTGGACCCGGAACACACCGATTTCGGCTCGATCTGGACGGTGCTCAACATCGAGGAACAGCGCAATGCCCGCAAGGCGCTCGAATGGTCTGCCGCCCATGACGGCCTGACCGGACTGGCCAACCGCCAGCGCTTCGACCAGCAGGCGCAGCGGCTGATCGAAGGCCGGCCGGGCTCGCTGCCGGCGGCGCTGGTGTTCATCGACCTGGACCACTTCAAGCAGGTGAACGACACCGGCGGCCACCTGTCGGGCGACGCCATGCTGCGCGCGGCGGCCGCGGCCATCATGTCGCGGGTGCGCTCCGGCGACCTGGCGGCACGCATCGGCGGCGACGAGTTCGCGCTGCTGCTGGAGCAGTGCACGCATGAGGCTGCCGTGCGCGTGGCGGAAGACATCGTGGCGTCGATCTCGGCGATCGCGCTGCCGTGGCTGTCGGGCAGCCTGCATGTCGGCGCCAGCATCGGCGTGGCCAGCCTGTCGCAGGAAATCGGCTCGGTCGACGCCTGGGTCGATGCGGCCGATGCCGCCTGCTATGCCGCCAAGGCGGCGGGACGCGGCGTGGTGCGCGCCGGGCGTCCGCCGCGCCTGCCGCAGGCGCCCAACGGCAACGGCTCCATGCGCGCCGCTGGGTCGACACCGGACAGCATCGAAGACTGACCTGGCGGCGCCCCGCTTGGGTGCGCGGGTTGAATCCGGAAAGCTCCCTGCGCCGTATCGAAGGTGGCGATGCACGGGTTTCGTGCAGCCGTTCCGGTTCGTTCGACCGACCGTCCCCGAATTCAGACAGTTCACGTTCGATCGTGTGTCGAAAAGTTCACATTTGTTGTCAAGCGTTAATTGATCCCAGAGAATGCTCGGACATGGAAACAGCGACGCCGTTCATTCAGTACTACGAGAGAAACTCATGCAGTTCGCAGTGGCTGGAATTCAATCGTGGCATGGCCGCGGAGTTGAGTGCCGGCCTGCCGCCGGAGGAGCTGCGGCAGCTTTTCTTCCGCATCGGCCAACGTCTTGCGCATGCCATGCCCATTCCCCCGTGTAACACGCTCGGCGACCTCGAAGCCCAGTTCAACGCGCGCTGGGACAGCATCGACTGGGGTTTCAGCGCCCTGAGCGAAGACACCGACTGCGTCTTCATCACCCACGCCTGCAGCCCGATCGCCACGGCCTTCGGCCCCGAGGCCACGGACTGGAGCGTCGGCTTCTTCGAGGGCATCTACCAGGCCTGGTTCGACTCGCAGCGCATGCCGTCCTCCCTTCGCGTGCAGGCGTTCCCGCCCGACGCCGCACAGGCCGGCCACCGCATCGACCTGCGTCTGTCGAAGGCGCAAGCATGAGCAAGGACGATCCGACCCCGGAAGACATCGCTGGCCTGTTCCGCAAGTTCGGCGGGGATGCCCACGACTACAAGGAATTCGCTCCGCCCGAAACGGAGGAGGAAGCACCCCGCGTCTGGCCGCTGCTGACGGGCGAGAAGATCGAGCGCCCGTCCGCGCCCGCCGCACGCACGCCTGCCGCTCCCTTGATGGCGCCGGTGCAGCCGCTGCCGGTCGCCGCCGCGCCGCAGCCCAGGGTCGAACCGGTACTGCGCCCGCTGCCGGTGCCCGCGCCCATTGCTGCACCTGCACCCGTTCCTGCGCCCGCTCCGGCTCCGGCGCCTCTCTTCCCGCGCCCGCCGCTGGCGGCGCACCAGCCCCAGCCCCCGGCGGCACATCAGCCCGCCACCGCCAGCGAACCCGCGCCGACTCCGCTTTCCCAGTTGTTCGAACGACTGGCGGCGCCGCAGCCGCGCGCCGCCCAGCCGGGCCTCATGTCGCGCTGGCGAAGGCCGACGTGACGATGGTCGTCATCCCCGTCATCTCATCCAAGGGTGGAGTCGGCAAGACCACCATCGCAGCCAATCTGTGCACCGCGCTCGCCGCCCGCGGGCAGCAGGTGCTCGCCATCGATCTCGATCCGCAGAACGCCCTGCGCTTTCACATCGCCAGCGACCCGCATGCCTGCGACTCCGGGCTGGTGGATGCCGCCACCGGCCAGATGCCGTGGGCGAATGCGATCCGCCCAGCGCACGGTGGCGCCATGCTGCTGCCTTTCGGCGACGTCGATGACGAGCGGCAGATCGTCTTCGAACAACAGCTGGCCCGCCATCCGATGTGGCTGGCCGAGACGCTGGCGCGCTTCGCGCTGCCCGACGGCATGTTGGTGCTGCTCGACACCCCGCCGGGCCCCACGGTCTACCTGCAGCAGGTGCTGCGCGCCGCCAACCTCTGCGTGATCCCGGTGCTGGCCGATGCCGGCTCGTTCGCGACGCTGCCGATCATCGAGCGCATGGTCGACAAGTACTGCCGCCCGCGCCCCGACTACGCCGGCAGCGCCTACGTGGTCAACCAGGTCGACCCCGGCAAGCGGCTGAACCACGACGTCTTCGAAATGCTGCGCCAGCGGCTGCGGCCCGAACTGCTCGGCGTGCTGCACCTCGACCAGTCGGTGCCCGAGGCGCTGGCGTCCGCGGTGCCGGTGCACCGCTATGCGCCCATGAGCCAGGCGACACAAGACATTGCTTCCTGCGCCGAGCGTCTGCTCGAGCGCATCGCCGCTGCACGGCAGGCGCCCAGGTCCATGGAATCCACACGATGAACAGCGCCCCCACGTCCGCGCCGCCGCCCCGGCCGGCCCCCGCCTTCCTGCGCCTGCTGCCGGTGCGCATCGCCGGCTGGCTGATCGCGCTGGCGATCCTGCCCGCGCTGATCATCACGCCGATGACCTTCGAGCAGCAGATCGTGCTGTCGGTGGGCATCTTCGTGGCCGCGCTGATCACCAACCGCATCAAGGGCCGCTTCGCGAGCCTGGTGCTGATCTTCATGTCGGTCGTCGTGTCCTCGCGCTACACCTACTGGCGCGTGACCGAGACCATGTTCATGGACAACCTGGTCGACCTGGTGCTGGGCACCGGGCTGCTGATGGCCGAGCTGTACGCCTTCGTGGTGCTGCTCCTGGGCTACGTGCAGACCGCCTGGCCGCTGGAGCGCAAGCCGGTGCCGCTGCCGGACGACCCGGCCGAGTGGCCCACCATCGACCTTTTCATTCCCACTTACAACGAGGCGCTTTCGGTGGTGCGCTCCACCGTGCTGGCCGCGCAGTCGATCGACTGGCCACGCGACAAGATCAAGATCTTCGTGCTCGACGACGGCCGGCGCGAGGAATTCCGCGTGTTCTGCGAAGACGTGGGCGTGACCCACGTCACGCGCGACAACAACCGCCACGCCAAGGCCGGCAACATCAATGCCGCGCTGAAGAACACCACCGGCGAGTTCGTCGCCATCTTCGACTGCGACCACATCCCCACGCGCTCGTTCATGCAGATCGCCATGGGCTGGTTCGGGCGCGACCCGAAGCTGGGCATGGTGCAGCTGCCTCACTATTTCTTCTCGGCCGACCCCTTCGAGCGCAACCTCGACACCTTCGGCACGGTGCCGAACGAAGGCGAACTGTTCTACGGCCTGATCCAGGACGGCAACGACCTGTGGAATGCCACCTTCTTCTGCGGCTCGTGCGCGGTCCTGCGGCGCACCATCGTCGAGGAAGTGGGCGGCATCGCGGTCGAGACCGTGACCGAGGACGCCCACACCGCGCTGAAGATGCACCGCCGCGGCTACAGCACGGCCTACCTGGCGCTGCCGCAGGCCGCCGGCCTGGCGACCGAAAGCCTGTCGGGCCACGTGGGCCAGCGGATTCGCTGGGCGCGCGGCATGGCGCAGATCTTCCGCATCGACAATCCGCTGTTCGGCCGCGGCCTGCACTGGGCCCAGCGCCTGTGCTACGTGAACGCGATGCTGCACTTCCTGTACGGCCTGCCGCGCCTCATCTACCTGACGGCGCCGCTGGCGTATCTGTACTTCGGCGCGAGCGTGATCCATGCGTCGGCGTCGATGATCTTCGCCTTCGCGCTGCCGCACATCCTGCACGCCAACCTGACCAACAGCCGCATCCAGGGACGCTTCCGCTACCTGCTCTGGAACGAGGTGTACGAGGCGGTGCTGGCCTGGTACATCTTCCGCCCGACGCTGGTGGCGCTCATCAACCCCAAGCTCGGCAGCTTCAACGTGACGGCCAAGGGCGGCCTGATCCAGAAGGAGTACTTCGACAGCACCATCGCCAAGGCGAGCCTGGTGCTGCTGGCGTTCAACTTCGTGGGCGTGTGCCTGGGCGTGTGGCGCCTGACGTGGGTCGATCCGCAGAACATCGCCACCGTGTGGCTGAACCTGGCGTGGACCATCTACAACCTGATGATCCTTGGCGCCTGCGTGGCCGCGGCCAACGAGTCGCGCCAGCTGCGCGGCGCGCACCGCGTGGAGCTCAACCTGCCGGCTACGCTGTACTTTGCCGACGGCCGCTCGCTGCGCTGCAACACCTTCGACTTCTCCAGCGGCGGCCTGGGCGTGGAGCTGCCCAGCGACCTCAAGCTCGACATGGAGACCCCGGTCGAGGTGGCGCTGTACCGCAACGACCAGGAATCGCGCTTCGCGTCCACGGTGCGCTTCAGCAGCGGCAGGCGCCTGGGCCTGCGCTTCGCGCCCATGAGCTTCGCGCAGGAGCGCGCGCTGGTGCAGTGCACCACGGCGCGCGCCGACATCTGGGCTGCCCGCTGGGGCAACCACCCGCGCGTGCCCATCCACCGCGTACTGGGCCACATCATCAGCATCAGCGGCACCGGCTTCAGAGACATGTTCAGCCATTACTACCGTTCGGCCATTTCAAGGCTGCGCCCCGTCAAAACGAAGGAATCCACGTGACGCCCCCCCGTTTCGCGCATCGTCGCGTCGTGCCCTGCGCCATGCTGGCGATCGCGCTTGCCGCCGTGTCCCTCGCCGACGGGACGTCGGCGCAAACCCGGCCCGCCGTGGTCCCGCCGCCCTTGCTGCCGGCAGCGCCCGCGACGGCAGCAGCAGCCGCGACGGCCGCCTCCGCCAACACCACGCCCGTTGCAGGCGCCGTGCGCGAGCTCAACCTCACGCAGCTCGGCATCGACTACGCCATCCAGCTGCGCGGCATCAGCGGCACCGTCGGCATCCCGTTCAACGTGCGCGCCGACGAGCTGGTGACGGCCGCGTCGTTCAGGCTGAACTACGCCTATTCGCCCTCGCTCATTCCCGAGCTCTCGCACCTGAAGGTTACGGTCAACGACGTGCTGGTGGCCACGCTGCCGGTGAGCCATGCCGAAGCGGGCAAGCCGCAGACGGCCGACATCCCGATCGACCGGCGCCTGATCACCGAGTTCAACCGCATCAACGTCGAGCTGATCGGCCACTACACGCGCGAGTGCGAAGACCCGGCGCACACCAGCCTCTGGGCGCGCGTGGACGCATCCAGCACGCTGAAGCTCACGGTCTCGCCGCTCAAGCTCACGAACGACCTGGCGGCCCTGCCGCAGCCCTTCTTCGATCGCCGCGACGTGCGGCGCGCCCGCATTCCCTTCGTCTTCGGCGGCGCCGACACGGCGCCGATGCTCGAGGCCGCGGGCGTGCTGTCTTCGTGGTTCGGTGCGCTGGCGGACTACCGCGGTGCCACCTTCCCGGTGTCCCACGGCGAGCTGCCGGCAGGCCATGCGGTGGTGTTCGTCACGCCGGAGTCGGCCATTGCGGGGCTCACGCTGCCGTCCATACAGGGCCCGGGGCTGGCGGTGGTCGACAACCCGCAGGACGCCTCCGGCAAGCTGCTGCTGGTGATGGGCCGCAACCCGGCCGACCTGCGCACCGCCGCGGCCGCGCTGGCGCTGAACAGCAAGGCCTTCGCGGGCGCGCAGGCGGCCGTCACCGCCTTCCAGGAACCGCCGGTGCGCAAGCCCTATGACGCGCCGCGCTGGGTGCCGAGCGACCGGGCACTGCAACTGGGCGAGCTGGCCACGGCCGCCGACCTGTCGGTGACCGGCTACAACCCCGACGTGGTCCGCGTCAACCTGCAACTGCCGCCCGACCTGTTCACCTGGCGCAGCCGCGGCATTCCGCTCGACCTGCAGTACCGCTACACGCCGCGCGTGCGGCCCGACCAGTCGACGCTGAACATCAACGTCAACGACAACTTCGTGGGCGGCCTGCCGCTGCGCTCGGCCAATCCGGCCGGCGACCGCTGGTGGAACCCGCTGGCCGTGAAGCTGATGCCCGACGGCACGCTGGCCGAGCACAAGGAAGTCATCCTGCCGCCGCTGGCCATGGGCCCGCGCAGCCAGCTGCGCCTGCACTATTACTTCGAGCCCGTGGGCGGGCGCTGCGTGCCGCAGCTGGACAACGTGCGCGGCTCGATCGACCCGACCTCGAAGATCGACGTGTCGGGCTTCCCGCATTTCATCGCGATGCCGGAACTCGCGGCCTACGCCAACGGCGGCTTTCCGTTCTCGCGCATGGCCGACCTGTCGGACACCGCCGTGATCCTGCCGGACCAGCCCAACGACGCCGACACCGAGACCTATCTCGGTCTCTTGGGTCAGATCGGCCGCTCCACCGGCTACCCCGCGCTGCGCGTGAAGGTGGGCCGTTCGGCCGAGGCCGGGCAGTGGGCCGACAAGGACCTGCTGGTGATCGGCAACCTGCAGAGCCAGTCGCTGTTCACGCAGTGGGCCGACAAGATGCCGCTCAAGCGCAACGGCAACGCGCCCGAGCTCAAGCTGCGCAGCTGGATCGACAACGCCATCGACCTGGTGATCGGCGCGCGCACCCGCGAAGACTTGCCGGGCAGCATGCAGATCGCGGTGAGCGACGACGGCCGCGACGCGGTGCTGGCGGGCTTCGAGTCGCCGCTGCGCAGCGGCCGCAGCGTGATCGCCGCCATCACCAACGCCGACTCGAAGGAAGCGCTGCTCAACGCGCTGATGACGCCCGACCTGCTCAAGCGCGTGCAGGGCAGCATGACCATCGTGCGCGACACGCAGGTCAACAGCGTTCTGGGCGGCGACACGTATTACGTCGGCCGCCTGCCGCCTCTGACTTGGCTGCAGTGGCATCTGTCGCGCAGTCCGCTGGGACTCGCGGCGCTGGTCATCGTGCTGGCCCTGCTGGGCGCGGCGGTGTCGTATGCGGGCCTGCAGATCCGGGCGCGCCGCCGCCTGTCGGTCAACAAGGCCAAATAATCCACCCATGCGACGCCTGCCGACCTTCCGCCCTCCCGCCC